>CALFHN010000129.1 GCA_937876355.1 uncultured Bacteroidota bacterium
GTCTTTAATAAAACTGATGGGAAATGGAGCGAAACGTATCAGCTTACCGCACCCACTGGCTCAGAAAGTGGCGACACATACGGTCGCTCCCTATCGAGTAATGGCTCCCAATTAATTGTTGGAGCACCTAGTCAAAATAAAGCTTTCGTCTATTCTCGTAATGGTGCTGGGAAGTGGGACGGAGGGGTTATGTTAAGCCCGAGTGATGCAGAAGAAGGAGACGCTTTTGGAAGCGTAGTCGCATTGGGAGATGGATTTGCTGTGGTAGGTTCATCAGCTAAAGCTGAACAAGCTGGCGCGGCATATGTATTTCGCATGGTCAATGGCATGTGGAAACAAGAGGCCAAATTATCTCCAGAAGAATTAAAAGCTGGTGCCCTATTTGGATCGGCCATCGAAGCTAGCACCAACTTAATCATTGTCGGCGCACCGGCTAGAGCAGGCGGCGGCCGTCGCGGCCCTCAGCCACAGGAGTTCACTGAAGTGGGTTCTGCTTATGCGTTCCGTTTTGAAAGCGGCGCATGGGTAAGTGCAGGTCAACTTGGTGCACAAGGCGTATTTGAAGGAGCGGGATTTGGCTCGTCATTATCTCTGAGTGGCAATTCAGTGGCGGTTGGAGCACCTTTTGATGCTCAATCGGCGGGTTCTGTTTCTCTTTTCACTTGGGACGAGAACTCTAGTGCCTACACCGGTACGAACAAGTTGTCTCCGTTTGTTTCTTCTAGAGGCACAGCATTCGGCCAATCTGTATCCCTTGCAGGAGACATGGTTTTAGTAGGCGCACCTGGCGACAATCGTGGTGTTGGGGCCATGTACACCTTTGTTTCTGATGGAGATGGAGGTTTTGCATCGGCGTCCAAATCAACCGGATCAACAATGTCTGGCCGTGCTTCTTATGGTGCCACCATGACAGTAGCAGGAAGAGTCGGCGTAGTTGGCGCGACTGGAATGGATTCGCGCGCTGGAGGAGCTGTGGTTTGGGAAGTCGGTGCCGACGGTTCTTGGACTGAAGGTGGCGTGATAGTCAATCAAGCCAAAGGGTACGATGCCATTACGGAAGGAGAAGTTCGTTGCGAAAACGACTCGGCTGCAGCATTTAACTGTAGCAACGTGGATATCGTTTCGTTCTTACCTCTTGGAGCTCTGGGCGCTTCGCGCGGCTCAGCAGTGAACGACATTTGGGGTTGGAATGACTCTCAGACTGGTCATGAGTATGCAATTGTGGGTCGTACTGATGGTACTTCGTTTGTGGATGTCACGAATCCGGCCAATCCAATCTATCTCGGTAATCTTCCCATGACGGAAGGTGCTAACTCCGCTATTTGGAGAGACATGAAAGTCTACAAAGACCATGCTTACATCGTTGCAGATGCTTCGGGCCAGCACGGAATGCAGGTATTTGACCTGGCCCGTCTGCGTGCGCTCAATGGCGTAAATCCACCGACGTTGAATGCAGATGCGACTTATGATAAAATTGCTAGCTCTCACAATATTGTGATCAACGAAGAATCTGGTTTTGCGTATTCAGTTGGTTCGAGCTCAGGTGGTGAAACATGCGGTGGTGGATTGCACATGATTGACATTCGTCAGCCAAAAAACCCAATATTTGCGGGATGTTTTGCAGATGCTTCCACTGGAAGAAGTGGAACTGGCTACTCTCATGACGCTCAGTGCGTGATTTATGCCGGTCCTGATGCAGAACATTCTGGAAAAGAAATTTGCATGGGTTCAAACGAAACTGCACTTTCAATTTCAGATGTTACGGATAAAAAGAATCCATCGGCGATATCAATGGTGGTTTATCCAAACGTGGCTTATGCTCACCAGGGATGGCTCTCTGAAGATCATGAGTACTTCTATATGAATGACGAAGGTGATGAACCTTCTGGTCTTGTAGAAGGAACTCGGACGTTGGTTTGGGATGTCCGTGACCTTGACGAACCCGTTTTGGTCACTGAGTACATTGCTACAACTACAACCACCGACCATAACTTGTACATTAAAGATAATTTGATGTATCAGTCGAATTATGGTAGTGGTCTTCGAATTATTGACATTACAGACCGCGCAAATCCGGTTGAAGTTGGATTCCTAGACACCACGCCAAATGGTGGAATGGGTTCATGGAGTAACTATCCTTTCTTCAAATCAGGTGCAATCGCTGTCACATCTGGTGGCGAAGGCTTGTTTATGGTTCGCAAACAGGATCAGGGACTATAGGAAAGCTAGTCTGAAGGATTCCTTTAGGAATCAGAAGAGATTGAACATAGCAAGGCGGGGCGCTGAAAGCGCCCCGCCTTGCTTGTTTTGGGAAAAAGAGGAAATTCACGATCGCAGACCGCCCGTCTATTGAACTCGAATCCTATTTATCTTGAATCCTATTGAACTCGAGTCCCTTTGAACTCAATCCAGCCGCTTTCATGTTCCAAATTTGGATCGTGGTGTGTCCAGTGGATGAGACCTCCCAGTTCGTTCCACTCGAATTCTCCATACACGGCAATAGGAGCTCCCTCATAGAGCCTTTCTACCCGAGGGGCAACGTCAATGTTGTGTACAACGAGCATGGTCGGACCACCCGGCAACTCCATTATGAATCGCTGATGTCGGTCTCCAACAAGGTCGTCGTTTAATATCCGAACAACGCGTCCAACGAATAATTCCATGAATCCTGTGTTCTGAAAGAATCGACCACCGTGATCCTGTTTTTACTGTTTATGAGATTCAGGATAGAGAACGACCTGAACGTACCGATCAGAATTGAGGAATGTATTTGCCGCATCAACTATATCTGCGCCAGTAATTTCGTCCACTTGAACCGCAGGGTTGACTAATATTCGTTCAGGATCCATTTCACGACCCATGTAAAACTGCAGCGCAGTTAACCAATATCCATTTTCCTTCAAGCCGGTCTCCCATGCCCTTGAAATAGCCTCTTTGGCATCTTTCAGGTGAGTTTCACTAGGTGGGTTAGACTGCAGGTCACGAATATTGGCCCAAACATTAGAAATCAACTCTTCAACTCGGTCTGGAGCACATCCAAAGGAGATGGAAAACTGGAAACTTTCAAATGGTTTGTCCTGAAAATTGCTCAGAACTGAAACTCCATACGTTCCGCCAAGGTCTTCTCGCAATACTTCGCGAAGGCGCTTTTCGACGACGTCTTTTAAGAGAGCCAACCGTCGACGTTCTGCCATGGACCAATCAGATTCGCCGCTAAAAATTAGAGCGATCTGACTTTGCTCTTCGACACCCTTGTAGACTTCTTTTTTAATGACTCCCATGGGAGTACGTTTTCCATCATCTCGAGGAGTTTCCATTCGACCACTCGATGGAAGGGACGCCCAATACGTTTCCACAAAAGAGCGAATGGAATTGGGTTCAAATGCGCCAACCAAATAAAATGTAAAATCACTAAAGTCCGAAAAACGGTCTTTGAAAAATTCAAGTCCGGTTCCAAGATCAACTTCACTCAATATCTCGGACGAAAATGGTCTTGATCGAAAGTGATATTGGCTCAGGGTTACCCCAAGTGTGTCACCAAATGCCGATTGTGGGTTGGCTGCAAGCGTGGACAGCATGCTGTTAATCCTGCTCATAAACGATGCAAAAACAGAGCTATCGGCCCTAGGCGCTGTAGCATAGAGGTAGGATAGCTGAAACATGGTTTCAAGATCCTGGGGCGAGGCCGATCCGGAAAACCCTTCTTCTAGATTCGAGACATAGGGGCGTATCCGAGCTATTTTTCCGGTAAGTTTTTTTGATAACTCAACTGCTCCAAACGCTCCTGCACCACTTCCTCCCACCAAATTGGTGGAAAACGTAGCCGACATATAGTCGGCATCCGGTGCTAACGACAAGCCACCGGGGCTTGTGGCGCTAAGCAAGACTTCATCGGCTTTAAAATCTGTTGGTTTTAAAACAACCTTAATCCCGTTGGAGAGTGTCCATTCGGTAAGATTTAGCGACGGGATACTTTTTTCTGCAACTATACTTCCTGGTGTTGACATGGCCGGAAGAAGTGCGGCTTCTGTTGTTACGTCTTCATAGGCAGTCAAAGTTAATTCCGACACGGTAGAAAAGACTTTTTCAATCTCAGTTCGAGAAGGCAACGGCATTTCGACAGTTCCTGGCCCAGATACCGAAACAACCAAATTATCATTGGTCATGAGTTCCGGAACGAGCGCATTTATTTCATCCAGCTCAATTTTTGGAATAATATTTTGTAGAAGGTTAAATTCTGCGCCTATTCCAGGAATAGATTCCCCATACAAAGCGTGCCTCACGTATTCTGCAGCAAGCTGCGCCGAGTGTTCGTTGTCTCTTTCATTGTAAGAAACTTCCATACGCCTAAGCCGCGCCAGTCGAACCCGATCAAATTCCGACTGTGTAAAACCAAACTGACGAACACGCTCAATTTCACCCAAAATGGACTCTAGCGCGCGCAAGTATTCGCCGTCTTTTACGCCAGCATTTAGGGAAAAAGCAGCTTTTGTGCGAACCAGAATCCCATCTCCGGCACCGGCGCCAATAAATGGAGGGTCAGATTTTTGGGTCAACTCTCCCAATCGTTGATTTAACATCGAAGAAAACAACGACCTACGAAGCGATTCGTCATACTCCTTAAAAGTCCCAACTTCACCCACTTCGTGTTTAAACGAAAGTCCGATAAATGCTGAACTTGCTTCAGGATCAGATTCGATCGAAAAAAGTGTTTCAGCATGATCAGGGACGTCAAAATATGGTCGATCAAGAGATCCGTTTTTTCTTCGTAGGTCTCTAAAGAGTACAGAAATTTGGCTTTCAATATATTTGGCATCAAAGTCCCCAACGGCAACTACGGTCATTAAATCAGGCCGATACCATTCGGCGTAAAAAGCTCTAAGTCGTTCTTGCGCAAAACCTAGCAGACTTTCTTGAGAGCCAATGGGGAGTCGTTCTGAATATTGAGAGTCGTGAAGCAAGACAGGAAATTGACGATCTTGAATACGGGAATCTCCGCCTCTACGAAGTCTCCATTCCTCGACCACCACGCCTCTTTCTTTTTCCACTTCCAAGGAGTCGAAAGTTACGTTTCCGGCCCAGTCACGTAGAATTTGAAGCCCGGTTTCTACCACACCAGCTGAATCAGTAGGAAGTTGAAGCATATAGACCGTTTCATCAAAACTGGTATATGCATTGATATCTGGTCCAAAGCGCATCCCAACCGACTCTAAGTATTTTACCAGATCCTGTTTCTCAAATTTTTTGGTACCGTTAAATGCCATGTGCTCCACAAAGTGGGCCAGGCCAAGCTGATCATTTCGCTCTAAAATGGACCCAGCATCTAATACCAGACGTAGTTCAGCTCGTTTTTCAGGTCGATTATTGCTGCGGATAAGGTATTTCAGTCCATTTGGCAAGACCCCTTCAACCACTTTTTCATCGAGCGGAATTTTGTCTGTTTCCGACACTTTAGCCCCAGTTTGATACGCAAATGCATTCAGAGGTAGCAGCAGTCCAATTAAAAGCAGACCGATTAAAAGGCGGGATAGCGGAATCATAGGTTTGATAGGAGAAAATTAATTAGTTGCCTTGGCGAAAAATGGAAGTTGGGGAGAGCGTTATCGAGAAATTATCTGTTTCACGATTCTTTGGTCGGGAAAGAGCCACATGATGGCGACTAGAGCAAATATTGCCATGGCAGCCCAACTCGACCAAAAGGTAATGGGAATGGCAATAAGGTAAAAGAGCATAGACAAGCGCCCTTTCACGTCATTTCTAAGCGCTAGACTCAGTATGGAATCCTCTGTGTGATGCGACAGAAGAGCTTTTGTTAAGATATTGTATGCGATTCCAGCCATTAGGAGGTTAAATCCGTACAAGGCTACGGGAGCTGTATCAAAGTGATTTTCACCCATCCATCCGGTGGTGAAAGGAACGAAAGAAAGCCAAAAAAGAACGTGCAAATTCGTCCAAAGAATATTTCCAGCTAGTTTTTCTGAAGCGTAAAACAGGTGATGGTGATTATTCCAATAAATACCCAGGTAAACAAAGCTCAACATATAGCTAAGGAAAATGGGTAGGATAGGCACTAGTGCAGCGAACTCACTTTCATGCGAAACCTTCATTTCTAGCACCATAATCGTGATAATGATTACAAAACGCCATCACTAAAAGCTTCCAAGCTAGAGGTGTTCATGTTATTAATCTTGTGTATACTTTGGCGAACCAAAATACTAGGGCCATGAGACTTTTATCGTTTTTTTTCATTTTAATTTGTTTCTGTGTGCTAGAATCCAGTGCTCAAACACAAGGGTATTATCGTCAACCGGACATTCACGATGGTAAAATCGCATTCTCTGCCGAAGGAGACATTTGGAGCGTTCCATCCATGGGTGGCGTGGCCCAACGATTGACTACCCATCCCGGAGAAGAATCGTGGCCCTATTTTTCACCGGACGGAACTTCAATAGCTTTTCGAGGCAGTTATGAAGGAGGTGGTGATGTATATGTAATCCCGTCAAACGGTGGAACTCCTCGGCGCATAACATGGGATAGCGGCGGCAGATCGCAGCCTGTCGGATGGACTAAAAGCGGCCTTGTGATTGTTCGTAGCATGACGGGAGCAGCGCTTCCCGATTATCGGCTTTCAACAGTCGACCCATCAACCGGCATTTCAAGCGCCATCGAGCTTTCACAGGCAGCCGAAGGGTCGTTTGCAAGTGATGGAACCCTCTTTTTTGCTAGAATGCCGAGACAAAGCAGCAATTCGCGTTTTTACAAAGGGGGGACTGCCCAAAAGATCTGGAAATTTAAAAAAGGAGATACCGAGGCCACACCTCTCACCATAGACTATCCGGGTTCATCAAGGCAACCCAATGTTTTGAACGACGGCCGCGTGTTTTTCTTGACCGATAGGGAGGGCGCTATGAATGTTTGGTCTATGTCCGCTTCCGGCAAAGATCTTAAACAGCATACTCAATTGACGGAGTGGGATATCCAAGAGTTGGCTTCGGATGGCAAATCATTGGTATATCGGCTGGGAGCAGATCTTTGGACCCTAGATTCTGCAAGCGGCATATCGAAAAAGATAGACATTATGTTGGTCAGCGACCAAGGCCAGACATTGGTAGAATGGGAAACGGAGCCGTTGAAAAATTTGTCTGACATAGCTTTGTCTTTTGATGGAGCAAAAGTGGCCTTAATCTCGCGAGGCGAACTGTTTGTCGCACCTGTAGGCAAGGGGCGATTAGTGCACGTATCCATGGATTCAGGGGTTAGATATCGCAACGTATTGTTTTCCGTGGACAGCACCCACGTATTTGGTCTGTCCGATAAAAGTGGTGAATTAGAATGGTGGAAAGTGTTGAATGATGGAATGGGAGAACCACAACAAGTGTCTTCTGGCCCCACCATGCTCAGAAATGGAGCTTCGCCTTCGCCAGATGGAAAGTTCTTGATCCACACGAATTATGACGACCAACTTTGGCTGCTTGATTTAACCACTCACGAATCAAAAAAAATTGCAGAAGCTTCGGTAAGCAACAATGCAACGTGGTCGCCAGATTCTAAGTATGTCGTGTTTAGCAAAAGTGGATCAAGTATGCTCTCCGCGCTGCATGCCTATAATGTGCATTCTGGGAAAACGGTGGCTGTGACCAGCGATCGGTTTAACGACTCTGGACCCGTGTTTTCAGCTGATGGGAATTGGTTGTTCTTTTCGTCAAGCAGAACCTGGGATTCTAACGTTGGAAGCCCATGGGGTGAACGTGCTCCACAACCGTATTTCGAAAAAACGGGCAAAGTGTATGCGATTCCACTAAAAAACGGGTTAGTATTGCCTACTTCCGAGCCTACCGAGCTTAAATTGGGTTCTAAACCGGAAGGCGAAATCCGGTGGGATTTGGCCAGTCTTATCCAAGAACTGCCCATTCCAGTTGGCTCTCCCAGATTGTTGGGAGCAAACACGGATCGTCTTTTTTACCAGGAGGGAAGCGCCTTGATGGCTTTGGATTTAAAGGCTGACTCCAATCCAATTTCTATTGCTGACGGCGTAGGCCAGGTTGTGATATCTGGAAATGGGAAAAAGGTAATTCTTCAAAAAGGGACCAAACTTCATGTCATTAATGCATCATCTGGAAAGGATGCTAAGCTTGAAGACGATAACGAAGTGGATCTATCCGGATGGAAATTTGCAGTTAATAAGCGGTCAGAATGGAATCAAATATTTTTCGATATGTGGCGCCTGCACCGAGATTATTTTTGGGACAAAAATATGGGTGGGGTAGACTGGCCAGCTATGAGGGATAAATATTCCTCTTTACTGCCGCGGGTGGATTCCCGCCAAGGTTTGGCGGACCTCCAAGGCATGCTGGCGTCGGAATTGTCCATTTTGCACTCGAACGCGGGCGGAGGAGACGTTCGTTCGGGTGAAAACAAGGTTTCGGTTGCTTCTTTGGGCGGTGAGTTCGTCCGAGATCCCAAGACCAAGGGATTCAAGCTCATTCATATTTATGAATCTGACCCGGATTTACCCGATGAACGGAGTCCTTTGGCTCGTCCAAATGTGCAAATATCCGAGGGCAGTATAGTCCTGTCCGTAAATGGATTGCCGACCGCAGAGGCTCAAGATATCGGCCAGCTCTTGATTGATCAGGCGGGCAAACAGGTGCGTTTGAGCGTGCAGAGTCCTTCAGGGGAAAAGAGCGATGTCACTGTGGTGCCTATTTCAGGAGGACAAGAGTTTAATTTGAAATATCACGAATGGGAGTATACCCGCCGCTTACAGGCCAATGGGCTAAGTGATGGTGAAGTAGGATATGTTCATCTTCGAGCAATGGGAAGTGGGGACATTGGGCAATGGACCCGCGAATTTTATTCTCAGACGCACAAACAAGGGATGATTATTGACATGAGGCACAACAATGGAGGCAACATTGACTCATGGGTGCTCAGTCAATTGTTGCGCAGGCCGTGGGCTTACTTCAAAAGTAGGGAAGGAGACGTCTCGCCAAACATGCAGTTCTCGTTTGGAGGACACCTGGTAATGTTAGTTGATGAGCGGTCTGCCTCCGATGGAGAAGCTGTGGCCGACGGCTTTAGGAGGCTTGGCCTGGGAAAAGCCATTGGAATGCGCACATGGGGTGGGGAAATATGGCTTTCTGGGGGGAACAGGCAGGTAGATGGCGGAGTCACGCGAGCTTCCGAAACAGGTGTTTACGGCCTTGATGGTACTTGGCTTATTGAAGGCTGGGGATTTGTGCCAGATATCGAAGTCGATAATATGCCCCATGCTACGTACAACGGAAAAGATGCCCAATTGGAAGCGGCAGTAGCCTACTTGAAACAGCTTATCGCCGCGGATCCGCGCACCAAACCGGAACCACCACCATATCCGACACTTATTCCGGGCTACGGTTTTCCAACGCCTTGGAAAAACTAGGAACTGCAGGATAACATTGAACACCCGGCCTTATCTCGGGCCCAGTCTGGGCGCTTTGCGAAGTAGCGCTGGTATTCCGGCTGTTCGTCGTAGGGGCGCCTCATGACATCGAGGAGCTCGGCTATCGTGGAATAGTCACCTTCGTGAGCCTTATCTATAGCCTCTTGAGCAAGGTAATTTCGGAGCACGTATTTCGGATTGGTGGCGTCCATCAGTTTTCTCCGGGGTGCGTCTAGTTTTCCAACGGAATCTTGCAGCACGCGGGCGCTCCATTTGTTAAGCCACGCTGCCCAATCAGACTCTTGATCTGCCTGTGCTCCGTATTGAGACTCCTTTAAGATGCTCCATTGTGGCCTAATTGAATCTTTCGGATTTATTCTCCCAAGCAGCCTAAAGAAGAGCGTCATATCTGTCTCATATCTCGAGAAAAGACCTTCTAATTCTTTGAACAGGTTCGGATCGGTATCCTGCTGGACTTCCGAAAGCCCCAGTTTGGCGCCCATCATGCGTTCGTAGCCCGTCTGATACCGCAAGGAATATGACTTTAGGATAGATCCTAACGACTCAGCATCATTTACTACGGGCAATATGGCCCGGGCAAGTTGGGCAAGATTCCAATGAGCAACTCCTGCCTGATTCCCAAAAACATATCTGCGGCTCTGAGCATCGGTTGTATTGGGGGTCCAATCTAAATCAAAATCGTCCACCCAGCCATATGGGCCATAATCAATGGTCAAGCCCAATATGGACATGTTATCGGTGTTCATGACGCCATGAACAAATCCAACGCGCATCCAATGCACGATCATGTCTGCCGTCCGGTCGCAGATATCCTGAAACCAATCAAGAAAAACTTTTGGCGTGTTGGACCCGGTTCCTAGGCTTAGATGAGGAAAATCGTTTTCAATGGAAAAGTCCATTAACCGCTGTAGAATGTCATGTTCTTCTCGGGCGGCATGGATCTGAAAATTGCCAAACCGAAGAAATGATTGGGAAACGCGGCAAACGACGGCTCCCGGTTCCATCTGGGCATTTCCGTCATAAAACATATCCCTAACTACCGACTCCCCGGTACCGACCAAGGACAATGCGCGCGTGGTTGGCACGCCGAGGTGAAACATTGCTTCGCTACATAAAAACTCACGAATAGAAGAGCGCAGCACCGCACGCCCGTCTGCCGTACGCGAATAAGGAGTAGGCCCAGCTCCTTTGAGTTGAAGCGTCCAATTTCGACCGTCATTTCCCTCGAGTTCGCCGAGGTTGATAGCCCGGCCATCACCAAGTTGACCAGCCCAGTTTCCAAATTGATGCCCTGCGTAGTTCATGGCGAAGGGTTCCATTCCGCCTAAAAGCTCATTTCCACTGAACGTATTAACAAATTGGGGTGACATCACGAATGCGCGGTCCATTCCTAATAAATCGGCTACTTCGTGGGAATACGCGATTAGTTTGGGAGCATGAACAGGCGTTGGTAGGACTTTTGAATAACTCGCTCTGGGTACCTGTCGCCTCGTGTTTGTTTCCAGAGGGTCAGCGGGAAGGGCCCGAACAAACCGATTATTGAATGTAAACATGTCACTCATAAGCTATCGCAGTGACTTGAAGTGTTTCCTCTACGCCACCCATCATTTGTGTTGTCATCTCGCCAACTCTCAGGCCGATCAAGGATCTGGCGATCGGAGCAACGTATGCTACTCGCATGGTAGCCAAATCAGATTCATCTACACCCACAATCGAAAATGTGCGCAATAGGCCCACTTTGTTACCTTTTTGTGTTTTTACGGTAATTGTTGCGCCGAAGCGAACCTCCTCTGGAGGTTGGTCTTCGGCGCGCACAACTTTGGCTCCCAGAATGCGGGAATGTAAATCTTTGATCCTTCCTCGTATCACCGTCAAATCCCGGTTTCTGTCTGCCGATTCCTTATCTCCCTTTTTAAGACGTTCGCGTTCCACCTCCAGCTCGATCATTTCAGACTCAAGCAATGACAGGCCCCGAGGTGTCACAAAATTGACCGCACCCACAGGTAGCGGAGCACGCGGCGGGATATATACGACCCCATCTGGAGCGTCTTCTTTTACGAATGCTCTAGACATAATTTACCTACGATTCGGTGGTCGGTGGAAGATAATCCTCTCCGGGATTGACGAATAGATTTTCTTCCCACGCATATTGTTGGTCGTGCAGGTCTTTGTAGCGGCCGTTGTTCGCCATCAATTCGGCATGTTTTCCAGCTTCTGCAATCTCGCCGCCTTCTAGGACGATAATCTGATCCGCGCTACGAATGGTGGAAAGACGATGGGCAATCACAAAAGTGGTTCGGCCCTGGCGCAGGCTGGCAAACCCAGCTTGAATCAAGGATTCACTTTCGCTATCCAAACTCGATGTAGCCTCATCCAAAATCAAAATGCGTGGATTGGCCAAAATGGCGCGCGCGATGGCGACCCGTTGTCGCTGACCACCCGATAATTTGACACCGCGTTCTCCTACAACGGTCTCGTAACCTTGCGGGAAATCAGAAATGAAATCATGACAATGAGCCAGTTTGGCTACGCGTTCTACTTCCTCAATAGTAGAATCGGGCCTAGCAAATCGAATATTGTCGGCAATTGTGCCATCAAAAAGAAAATTTTCCTGAAGAACGACTCCCAAATTGGCCCTAAAATCATTTAGTTTTATTTCCATAAGGTCCTTTCCATCAACCAAGATTCGGCCAGAATTTGGGCGATTGAAGGCCATAACAAGGCTTACTAGGGTGCTTTTTCCAGACCCGCTCGATCCAACTAAAGCAGTAGTCGTACCTGCTTTTGCAGTTAGCGATACACCTTTTAGTACCGGTACGTCTTCTTCGTAAGAAAAATGGACATCGTCGAGCGTAATATCGCCTTCAATGGTTCCCAGAGAAGCTTTTTCTTCGTCCTCTTCGTCTTCGGTAGGATTGCTCATTAGATCACGAATCCTGTCCAAACCAGCAAACGCTTCTGAAATTTGAGTTCCGATAGACGCCATTTGAATGATTGGAGCCGCCAGTAATCCTATTAGAAAGATGTAGAGGATAAAATCCCCAAGGGTCATCGATCCGCCTGCGATGGCCTTTCCACCGACAAGAATCATCATAATACCCACCCCTCCAATTACGAGTCCTGCGAAAGTCGAAATAGCTGCAACACCGGTAATGGATTTTTTAACGTTTTGAAACAGTTCATCGACTCCTTTTGCAAACACGCCTTGTTCTCTACTTTCTACTCCATAGGCCTTCACAATTCGAATACCACTAAGTGTCTCACTCAGCCGGCCAGTTACCTGGGAATTGATCTCACCCCGCTCCCGAAATAGTGGTCTTAAACGTTTAAAGGCCATTCCCATACCTATACCGAAGACCGTAAGAAGCGCCAAGGTCATTGAAGTGAGCAGCCAATTGATGTAAAAAAGTGCGCTCAAAGCAAAAACGGCGGTGAAAACGCCACCAACCAATTGGACAATACCAGTCCCAACTAAATTGCGAATACCTTCTGCATCCGTCATGATTCGGGAAATAAGCACTCCCGTTTTAGTGCTGTCGAAAAAGCTGATGGGAAGACGCGTTACATGAGCTTGAACCCGGCGTCTCATATCCATAATTGCTCCTTGGGCAGTAACGCTAACAATCTGCGAAATCGAATACGTTGTTATTGCGCCCACAATCGCGGCGGCTCCAACTGCGAGGGCCAGAGGAACCAACATTTCCATTCTTTTTGGTTCGCCGAGGATAGTATCTATGAGATACTTCGACCCGGCTGGTAACACAAACCCGCTTAATCGGCTAATGACCATCAACACGAAGCCGACGGCAAGTTTTTTGCGATGAGTCCACATCAGCGCGCGTGCATCTCTCCACGTGGCTGACATATTTTTGGCTTTTTTTGCTGGCTTGGGGGCTTTTGCGGGTGAGGCTACATCGCTCATCAGTCAAAATCGGTTGGTGGCCTATAAAGTGTCCCGTTACACGCATCCGAGACCAGTCCGATCCATGCCGTTACCTTATCCCAATATTCCATATAAACCGGCTGCTGCGAGGCCTCCCAAAACGGGTCCGACTACGGGAACCCAAGCATAACTCCAATCACTTCCGCCTTTTCCGGCGATTGGCAAAACGGCATGGGCAATTCGCGGTCCTAGGTCGCGAGCAGGGTTAATGGCGTATCCGGTCGTACCGCCTAGGGCAATGCCGATGACCAAAACTAGCAGGCCAACAGGCAAGGCATCGAGAGCTCCCAATCCGACTTCAGGGGCTGAAATATGTAACACGCCCAAAACCAAGACGAAGGTTCCTATCACCTCAGAAACGAGATTCCACCATGTGGATCGAATAGCAGGAGCCGTGCAAAAAACGGCCAATTTATCTGATTTGTCTTTTGTGGAAGCAAAATGGGGGTGATAATGCAACCAGACTAATATTGCGCCTAAAAAAGTCCCAATGAATTGGGCTGCAATGTACCCAGGTACTAATTCCCACGCGAAACTGCCTGCCATTGCTAAACCTAAGGTGACTGCAGGATTGATATGCGCGCCGCTAATGGGGCCAACCATGAAGACCGCAGCAAATACAGCCAGGCCCCAGCCTATTGTAATTACAATCCAGCCAGAGCTGTTGCCCTTGGTTTTGCTGAGTACAACGTTGGCAACAGTTCCATTTCCTAGTAATATTAAAATGGCTGAGCCAAGAATTTCCGCAATAAATGGTGTCATATGGGTAGCAGATTAACGATTGAGTTCTTCGATTAGGGCCTTTCCGTGATCCGGATAATCCGTAATCAATCCATCAATTCCAAGTTTGATTAATTCTTTCATTCGGACAGGATCGTTTATAGTCCAAGGAATCACTTTCATGCCAAGACGATGGGCATTCTGGACCAACGATGAGTCGACCATGTTATGATTGGGGCTGTAAATATCGGGAAGAAAGCTCAATTTAGCCAAATTAAGATCTAATCCGTCATCGTTTGAAACCAGCCAAACCAAACTTACGGAAGCATCTATCTCGTGCATTGCTTCTAGCGCCCTAGCATCAAAGGACTGCACATCCGATTGTGCCAAGATGTTTTTATCTTTTAAGACATCGTATAGTTTTTGAGCAAAAACGTGAACGGATGGATGATAAAGGGAGTCACCCTCGGGAGTCGACTTAATTTCGATATTGTAGCGAGGGGGGACATATCCGTTGTCTAAAACGTGGCTTTTGACCGCATCAATGACATCTCGGAGTTTTGGTTTTGAAACAGCCGTTGGACGCTGATCCGGAAAACCCGTGTGCCCCCGCAGACCACAGTCAAATTGGGCAATTTCGGCGGATGTCATCGAGTAGATTAGTAATGATTTTTCCTCCTCTTTCGTGACCGGGTCGCCGTTTGGGAGAGAGCAGGTTACCGAAGAAAACCAAGGTTCATGAGATAGAAAAACTTCGCCATCAAGGCTGATCGCGGCATCCATTTCAAGGGTCGTAACGCCGATATCTAGCGCCAAAATAAAGGCAGGAATGGTGTTTTCGGGTAACAAGCCACGCGCTCCTCGGTGTCCTTGTAAATCAAACGGTTTTCCACCGATCATGTTATTGTTCATGGTGTTAGGAGGAGATTGTGTACATCCCAGAAGCCCCAACATTGGGATAAATAATAACCAACGCTTCATACCTAGGTGTGGCACTTTATTCGTCTGTTTGTGGAATAGAAAGACGGAATCCTTCATTGCATTACCAAATATGTCGATGCATTACCAAGTCTGTTAATGCTTTACCAAATAGTCTTGGGCAATTTGGACAAAGCGGGCTACTTCCTCTTTTTGACGCCCTTCATCCCAACCCAATTCGGTTGCCATGATGGCTGCGACCGCAGGGGCCGCCTCAATCGAAGACGAAGCATCCAAAAACAAACATCTAGTTCGGCGGGAAAGGACGTCATCTACTGTTCTTGCCCATTCTGACGTAACGGCATGCCGAATGTCTTCTTCAACATAAGGAAGGTTAGGATGAAACGGTTGATGGGAGAGAGCGTCCTTCGGAATTGCATCAGCGGTTTTCTCGCTTCTAAAGGCCTCAGAATTGATGAGGGCAATGGAACGAGTAGGGCAGGCTCTTTTCACCATCCCGGATACTTTTTCTGCCCTATTAACTGCATCTTCAGCCATTTGTCTATACGTAGTCCATTTTCCTCCGGTAATGGTTACCAGGAGCGAAGGGGAGACAACTAGGGTATGATCTCGAGAAATAGATTTGGTATCGGTTTTGTTAGAGCGCACCAAGGGGCGAAGACCTGCAAATACGCTCTGAACATCTTCAGGCCGAATCGGGCGGGACAAATACCGTGCTATATGGGAGAGGAGATATTCAATTTCTTCTTCCAGTGGTTTCGGATTAATTCCAATCTCTTTTAATGGGGTGTCTGTGGTTCCGATAAGTACTTTTCCATGCCAGGGTACACCAAACAGAACACGTCCATCGTCGGTATCAGGAACCATAACGGCCGTATTTGTGGACAAAAATGACGCATCTACAACTAAATGGATGCCTTGGGCGGCCTGCATCATTGGATTGACATCAGGATCGTCAAGGCGACGAATGGAATCGGTAAATATTCCTGTTGCATTAATAATCGAGCGGCCGGTAAAGGTGTATTCTTCACCCGATTCTGAGTCTCGCGCCCTGACTCCTTTGACCTGGCCGTTTTCCTTGATTAAGCCTAAAACCTCAATATAATTGAGTAAAACGGCCTTTTTTTGCACGGCGGTATGGGCAATACTGATTAAAAGGCGGGTATCATCAAATTGTCCATCCCAATATTCTACTCCTCCTAATAAACCTGTAGCATTTATTCCCGGAATATATTCCAGCGTTTTTTCCCTGCTTAGAAGGCGGGAAGGTCCAATTCCAAGACGCCTCGCTAGGGCGTCATACACCTTCATTCCCAGACCATACCAGGCCTTGTGCCACCATTTGTAACACGGAATCACAAATCGAAGCGGATGGGCAATGTGGGGAGCATTTTTTAGAAGGCGACCGCGCTCTCGCAGGGCCTTCATTACCATTTTTACATTTCCCTGACGAAGGTATCGAACGCCGCCGTGAATGAGCTTCGTGCTTTTACTGGAGGTACCCTTTCCAAAGTCGTTGGCTTCCAATAGAAGGGTCGAATAGCCGCGAGAAGCAGCGTCCAAAGCCGTTCCAAGACCCGTTGCGCCCCCCCCAATCACAATCATATCCCATCGTTCGGTCGAGACTGCTTTTTTTAGCAACTCGGCTCGGCTAGAGATCATTCTGACACCCAGCCTTTGGTGCGCTCGAGCGCGCGCTCCCAGTTGCTGATGAGTGCTTGCATGTTGATGTCCCTTTTAGACGGGTTGAAGGTCGAATCTACCTGCCAGTACGAATTTACTTCTTCGATGTCCTTCCAAAACGAAACAGCTAATCCAGCTAAAAACGCAGCACCAAGGGCTGTCGTTTCTAAAATTTTGGGCCTAATGACGTTTGTCTGAAGCACGTCCGACTGGAATTGCATCAATAAATCGTTGGCCGATGCGCCTCCGTCGACGCGGAGTTCGGCTAAATTGATAGATGCGTCCTTCTCCATGGCATGGATGACGTCAGCTACCTGAAAGGCGATGCTTTCAAGCGCAGCCCGGGCAATATGCGCTTTGGTAGAACCCCGAGTTAGACCGAAAATCGAGCCTCGAGCATACGGGTCCCAATGAGGAGCCCCCAAACCTGTAAAGGCCGGAACCAGAACAACCCCGTCTGAGGATTTCACTTCCATCGCGAGAGCTTCAATTTCAGAAGATTCACCCACAAACTCCAAGCCATCCCGCAGCCACTGGACAACGGCTCCGCCAATAAATACGCTTCCTTCGAGCGCATACTCTGTTTTACCATCAATCTGCCAGGCGATCGTCGTAAGTAGATTGTTTTTAGACGGGATAGGTTTGGTGCCCGTATTCATGAGCATAAAACAGCCAGTTCCGTACGTGTTTTTGACCATTCCAGGCACCACACAACCCTGGCCAAATAGCGCGGCTTGTTGGTCTCCAGCAATGCCCGCAATAGGAATTGAAGCTCCTAAAAGATCAGGATCGGAATAAGCCACAACCGCGCTTGAAGGGACAATATCTGGGAGTAAGCTTGAAGGGACATCAAGAATTTGGCATAATTCATCGTCCCATGCGACGGTATGAATATTACACAGCAGGGTTCTGGAAGCGTTACTGGGGTCGGTGACGTGGGTTTTGCCACCTGTCAAATTCCAAATAAGCCATGAATCAATCGTACCAAATGCCAAATGGCCTTGTTTGGCTAGCTCTCTTGCCCCTTTTTGATTATCCAATATCCATTGGACTTTAGTGCCAGAGAAATAAGCATCTAAGACGAGCCCTGTTTTTTCTTGAAAAAGGCTCGCTCTTCCCGCGGCTTTAAGCGCATCGCAGGCACCGGCAGTGCGGCGATCTTGCCAGACTATGGCATTGTAGATAGGCTCCCCTGTACGCCGATCCCAGACAACCGTCGTTTCTCTCTGATTGGTGATTCCGATGGCCTTAATCTCAGAAGCCTTAATTCCGGAATCTTTCAAGACCTTTCTGGCGGTCGCAATTTGCGACCGCCAGATGTCCATAGGATTATGCTCGACCCAACCTGGCTTAGGAAAGATTTGCTCAAACTCTTCCTGCGCAACCCCAACAATCGAGCCCGCATGATTGAACAAAATTGCTCTGGAGCTCGTCGTACCCTGGTCGAGTGCAAGAATCATTTGATTAGCCTTCGGCTTGAATCTCGGCTGCGATGCGCTGTACATCGTCTAGTACTCTGAGTAGGTTTCCGCTCCACATTTGGGCGATTTGTTCTTCAGAATAGCCACGACGAACCAATTCCAGTGTTACGTTGAACGTTTCAGCTGCGCTGTTCCATCCAAATATGCCACCGCCACCGTCAAAATCAGAACTGATACCAACGTGATCGATTCCGATTAGGTTGACCAAATAATCGATATGATCGACGAAATCAGATACATTTACGGGCTCAGCGGTTAGCTCGCCTTTTCGGGCTTCAAAAGCTTCATTGACTGGAGCGATGCTCGCCATATACGCTTCGCGCTCTTCGGCTGGCATTTGGAAGACTTCACGACGATTTGTGACCAATGTCACGCCCATTTCTTCGGCAATTGCGGTACGAAGGGCATTTGAGGCATCGCTGTACGCAGCGTCTTTTGCTGAATTCACGTAACTGCGGAACGCGACAGTCTGGATGACACCGCCGTTCGCTTTTAGAGCCATCAGTTGCTCATCATCTAAATTCCGGCTAACGTCATTCATGGCACGAGCGGCGGAATGCGAAGCGATAACTGGAGCTTTTGACAGCGCCATAGCCTGCAAGTTGGAAAGCTTTGATGGATGGGAAAGATCGATCATGATCCCCCACTTGTTCATTTCAGCGACAGCTTCTTTGCCCATTTCGCTCAAACCGTTATAGAGCCATAGACTGTCTCTTTCGCCGGTATTGGAATCCGAAAATTGGCTGTGTCCGTTGTGCGACAACGACATATATCGTCCGCCAAGCTCTTGGAATTTTTTGATGTTGCCCATATCCATGCCCACTTGGTAGGCATTTTCGATGGCGATCATGGCCACTTTTTTCCCAGAAGCAGAAATGCGCCGGACGTCGTCGGAGGTCAAGGCCAATTCAATTTGGTCTGGTGCTTTTACTTCGGTCAACCAATGGATGGCTTCGAATTTTGAGAGCGCATCAGCCTTGGCTTCTGCGAATCCTTCATCGGTCAATGGACCTTGACCTACATAGACAACCATCCAACTTACATCCAGTCCACCTTCAACCATTTTGGGGATGTTGACCTGGTTGTCGAGGTTCATCGCATAGTTTTTTTCCTCAGTGAAGTTTGCTACGCTAATATCATTGTGTGTATCAAGCGTAATCACGCGGTCGTGAATTCCTTGAGCGCGGGAAACGAGTTCTTCTTCCGTTTCAGCAGCTTCAGAGCAAGCGCCAAATACGAAGATGGCCAAAAGCAGAGTCAGCTTGGTGGCCGAATTTAAAAATTTCATATTCAATAAAGTGGGTAGACAATGAGGCAGTGGAATGCGCCTAATCCTGTGTGGCAGGCGTTTTATCACACATTTATCACACTATCAGTAGGGTGATAAACATAAAGGCGCATAATCCAATATACTACATCATTATTGTCATTCCACCGCCGCCTCCGCCACCCATACGGGGGTTCACGACATTATTGAAGATTGAACCGAATCGATATGTAAATCCGAAATTCAGGTTATAAGAGTATCCCGTTGGAAGCTGAACAGGCGGACAGGGCAAATGCAAAAACGCCGGCTCTATAGGAATCGGTCAAACTTCGGTCAAAGTTGGTGAGCAGATGATTTGCGTCTGCAGAAATCGACAAACTGCCCCATTTCTGCGTTAAACTTAGACTCACATCCAAGGAGTGCTTCAATATGGTTTCATCTCCGGCATCAAACTCGCTGCTTCAATAAGATAAAACTTTTAATGGGGCGCTTCGAGTGTGTGCTTGATACAAAAAGTCAGATATTCCCTTATTGTAAATGTGCTCACTTTTGTTGAACCTGCACCATCCACATAACGGCGGTTGCGTCACAATACTATGTTTAGAAAATCATTTATTATTTTTGCGCTAGGCCTCGTCTTTTGGACACCAGGAGTACCTCCTGTTGTTGCTCAGGATGCGCCTTTGTTTACCCAAGATTTTCCGCCAGAGGAGTTTGCAGCTAGGCGTGAAAAGGTCTACGATGCCATGGGATCTGGAGCTGTGGCGGTGATTCAGGGAGAGGCAACGACTAGGGGTTATGTTCGTTTTCGTCAATCAAACGAATTTTATTATCTGTCTGGCATTGAAGTACCGCACGCCTACCTCGTGTTAAACGGAAGCTCCCGACAGGCAACGCTTTACTTGGAGCATAGAAAGGAGGGACGTGAAAGAAGCGAAGGCAAAATGCTTTCGGTTGAAGATGACGCACTCGTTCGCAGTCTTTCAGGCGTTGATCGGGTTGCGGCCGTTGAAGACCTAAATGCAGATTTAGGAGGCATGCTTAGGCGCAATTCAAGCAGCGTCATTTATACACTTTTTCAGCCTGCAGAAGGTTTTGCAGAGAGTCGCGATCTCGGGATTCGGCGCGTTACGGACCGTTTGTCGGATCCTTGGGACGGAAGGCCCTCTCGAGAAGCTCACTTTATTGGGTTGTTGAAAGATCGTTTTCCGGGTTTCGAGATTAACGACCTGAACCCGATTATAGATGAATTGAGGCTCATTAAGAGTCCTCTAGAAATGGAAATCATTCGAAAAGCAACCAATTTGGCCAGTTTAGCCATTATGGAGGCTATGCGTTCAGTAGAGCCCGGAGTCATAGAGCATGAGGTAGATGCACTGGCTAAGTTTATTTATTACCGGCACGGGGCGCAGGGCGACGCCTACTATTCCCTGGTGGCCAGCGGTCCCAACGCGCCATTTCCACACTACCATCAAGGCGCCAGAACCATGCAGGACGGCGAACTGCTTCTTATGGATTACGCCCCTGACGTGGGGTATTACATGTCCGATATTACCCGGATGATGCCCGTGAGTGGGCAATTTTCAACCGAACAGCGCGAATTATACGGTTTTTATGTCAGGGCTTACCGGTCGATTTTAGATCGCATACGTCCCGGTGTGACGGCCAATCAGATCAAAAAAGAGGCCGCTGCTGCCATGCGAATGACCTTAGATGGTTGGCGATTTACGAAACCGAATCATAAAGAGGCCGCCATTCGTTTTGTCGAATCCTACGAAGCAGGGGCACAGCGGCCCGGAAGTGGCAGGTTGGGTCACGGAGTGGGGATGGCAACGCACGACGTAGGAACTTTTGACGGACCGCTGCGCGAGGGCATGGTTTTTACCATTGAACCAGCCCTCCGAGTTCCGGAAGAAAATCTTTACATCCGAATGGAGGACTTAATTATCATCCATAAAGATCACGCTGAAATTGTATCAGATTTTTTGCCAATGGAGATTGAAGACATTGAAGCATTGATGATTGAAATGGGAATTTTACAACGTTATCCTGAACTTGTAGAACATAATGGTGTGATGAAATAAGCTGTGGTGAAATAAAGAGTGTTGAAATAAAAGAAGGGCCGGCCTCTTCGAGGCCGGCCCTTTTACATACAAGAAGCCAAATCGCAACTGCGAAGATGGTTACTTCATCAACATAAAGCCGGTAACGGTGGCTTCAACGTTATGACCAAACCGTAGGCCAAAAGCGCCGTTGGTTGACTTTAGTTTGCCTGCGCCCACTACATCTGCTGTAGGATAGGTGCCGACTACCGTTCCGTTAATTGAGCAGCTAACCGCGTCAGGGGTCACTGAAATTAAAATGTCCTGGGAAACTGAGGCGCCGTCTTCCGATGCCACGTTTATTGCATCGTTAGCCGTCGTAGAATTGCCGCTTAATTTAAACGACTCAGGACTAAATCCACGGACAATAAATTTGCCGCTTCCGTACGCCATGCAGTACAAAAGAGACTGATTTTCGGTGCCCATATCATTTCCACCAATAAAAAGTCCGTATGGGTGAGAATGGCTACTCAGGTTTTTGAATTCAGGTTCGGTGAACGAAGCCATGACGGAATAACTACCGTCTGCTTTTTGATCGGTCTGCCAATACGAAACAGACGGGCCAGTAACGGCACGGAAAACGCCTTCCGTTTGCATAAACCGGGATCCTTCTATTTTTCCGCCTTTGGCTGCTTCGGCCACGTCTACTACGCCAGACCAGCCTTTCACAAACACTCCGCCATCTTTAACGGCGTTGGATTCGTCTTGGGCAAAAGAGGATGTGGGGGCAACTAATAGTGCGACCGCAAGCAAAAGCACGGCCCTGACTGAAATACGATTCATTCGTGTAACTCGGATAATGGGTTTTTGGGGAGTGCGGTGTTACTCAAAACGAGATACTCGGATCCAAGAAAGGGTAAGGTCAATCGAAATGCCCTTTTTTAGGCGTAAAAGTCGATCTGCAGCAGCTAGAAGAACATTAGCTGGCTAGTTTGAAGTGCTTAGTGGCGAAAAACCAATTCCATCTGGCCACACACCAGTTTCAAATCGACCAACTATTTCAAGGGTAGCCAGATCGATGGCCGCGACTTGATTGAGACCTTGGAGGGAAACGTAAGCAAAGCGGCTATCAGGAGTGATTACGATTCCTTCCGGCGTCGAGCAAGGTGACCGTGTTATCGTTCATATTAGCAACAATCACAGTACCTGATTCTTGCCCGAAGCTACGGTCGCTTTGGGTATTGGATTCATTCCATTCGAGTCTACTCATGGGCCGTTCAAGAAAATAAAGGGGCAACAAACACTAAAATTTCTCGAACTTCAATCCAATACGTCTACAAAAATAAAATATAATGCGATAAGTAGTGTTCAAACTAAGCCTCTGGGATTTATCCGCTTTGTGCCTAACACTTCCGTCCAACGGTCAAGCTTCGTTGAGACAGATGACCGTTTCGCTACCGAACAGGTTTTAGGTCTAGGTCCTCAAAATCATAGGAAAAATCAACCAAAGGGGAGGCTGCGGCCATTAGAACTCTTGAAATTTTTCCATCCGGACCGATTGAAAAACTGACGTAGGCATCGGCTCGAAGCTCCCTATCGTCCCAGCGAACCACAAACGTGTCGTATTGCCAATGTTCGAGATTTCCGACTAGTGACGCCGTGTGCGAAAACTCCATTCTTAATTCGCCATTTTGGACATGAACCAAGACATCTCCGTACCACGGGTCTCGGTAGGTCCCCGCGTATTCGTTGATGGATAAAGACGGTTTTGAATCGGTTTTCCGAGCGCCGGCAGCAGCAGCTTCGATGAGTGCCGCCTCTGCAGCCTGTTCCTCCGAAGCCCTTGTATAGGCTTTCAGCCAGTCGGTATCAGAGGCATTCAAATACCCATCGAGAATAAAATTGACGATGGCGTTAAAGGCGTAACCCGATTCTTGATTGGTAAACACGGCCACTCCCAGTTTCAGGTCTGGAATCATTGCAATTCTAGATACAAAACCAGGCAGCCCGCCGGTATGAGTTATCATTTTATGAGCGCGGTAGTCTTGCACATTGAAGCCCAATCCGTAGCCATAAAAATTAGTTCTGGTCGCTTTCAGGTATGCCGGCGGTTCGGAGATCGGTTTTGGCGTAACGATGCTCCAAAGTTCTTGGGTGGTTTTTGGGGTGAACAGAAATTCATTTTGGGCCACTCTTCCCGAATCCAACTGCACCACTAACCATTTGGCGATATCCACTGCATTGGCGTTGATTCCACCCGCGGGATTGGTATTGTCAGATGCGAAAGGGCTGATTTGGCGAACTGTCCCCTGCACGGCTGCATGAGGGGCCGCCGAATTACTTCCATGAGCGGCAGCAGAGTGCAGAACGTTGCTCTCGGACATGCCAATTCGATCTAAAATGCGGGTTTGGACGAACTCTTCCCATGTTTTACCAGAAATGGATTCAATCACTTCTCCGGCCACCGAATAGAGCACGTTGTCATAAGCATATGCGCTCCTAAAACTGGTTTCTAGCGGTAAATAACGTAGACGCCGAACAATCTCCTTTCTGTCGTAATCTGATGGGGGCCACCACATTAGGTCGCCAGCTCCAAGACCAAGACCGCTACGATGCACCAACAAGTCGCGAATCGTGAGTTCTGAGGTTACATACGGATCGGACATGCGAAATGATGGGAGATAATCGATTACGGGGTCGTCCCAACCCAGTTTTCCTTCTTCAACCAACATGCCAAGAGCGGATGCGGTAAACGCTTTGGTATTACTGGCGATACCAAAAAGTGTGTGCCCGTCTGTTTTTTCACCTGTGGAAAGACTCTTAACTCCATATCCTTGGGTAACCACTGCGGCTCCGTCCTTCACGATGGCCAAACTGATTCCTGGCACCTTAAATTGAGTCATTACCGATTGCACAAACGCATCGATTTCGGTTTGACTGTGCTGTGCGTTTGACACGTTAATGCCGCACAATAGTACGATTAGGGCACAAGTTGTTTTTTTAATGTCAAGATTCATAGTGGGTCTCACGTTCGAAAAAAAGAGGGCTAAAAATTAGTTGATGCTGCCGAGATAGGCCCATGTAGCAGACACTTGAGCATCACTCATCCGAGTGAATCTAGGCCATGGCATCATGTTGGGATCTAGGATGCGCCCATCTGGGGTCGAACCCGTTCGTAGAGCACGGAAAAAGTCTGCTTCTGACCAGCTGGAAAGATTTCCGGTCTTAGATAGGTCTGGGCCAGGCGGCGGACCTTCGTATTCGGGTCCTTTCAGAGCGGCACCATGGCATTCGCCACAAGCAGCTAGGTTGGTGAGGTATTTTCCAAATTCAATTGGCGAGTCCGTTGGAGCACTTTCAGCGTGCGCCATTGCGGGATCTACCACCAACGATGGTGGCGTGTAGAGTCCGGCTCCTATAAAAATTTTGGCGATAAGGCCGGGCTTGGTCTTCGGGAGTTCATTATCCACAGGCGGTAGCTGTTTGACGTAAGACAGGAGCGCAGAAAAATCTTCCTTGCTGTATTGGCTGAAAAACTCAGCAGGCATACCAATGAGAACGCGTCCATCCCCTTCAATTCCGTGTCGAATCGCTTTTTCCCAGTCGGCATCTGAAAACGAACCTCCGACCCCACCTTTTCCAGAAGTTAGGTTGGACGCAACAAATAGGCCAAAGGCACTTTCTTCTCCAACGATCGAACCTTTCAGACCTTGCCCGTGGCACCCGGTGCAACGGCTAACAGCGGAAGCGAGTTGTTCACCTTTTGCAACCATAACGGAATCAGGGGCAGGGGCGGTAAAATCGTGGGCCACGGCTGGAGATGCAGCAATCTTTTTCGAACCCAAAAAGAATATAATTACGACCGTTATTACTAGAACTCCGATAATGCTGGCTAGCACAATTCCGAGTGTTCGAAACAGCTTTTTCATAATTTTTCGAGTTGGTGAATTGCTTCTGTTATGGTTTCCATCCTCTTCTCCAGAATGGATTGGGCGTCGAAGAGGCCCTTGTTGTAGAATTGGGTACCCATTTTTTCAGAAGTGAATTCGACAATGGCCATTATGGATCAACGGAAATGGTTTCAAAGGAAGATCAGACCATTTAGGTCTTGAAACTACGTCTCTGGTCAGCCGAAAATAGGAAAAAAAGGGTATCTTCGCTTTCATCATTGAACAACTACCGTTATGTCTGATTTTGAAAAACTGGGATCGTTTTATCGGGGGAAAGTAGTCGACGCTAAAAACCAGTCCACGACGGAGGGCAGACATATCGATCTCTAAGCTTACGGTTGCCTGGACCCCGTGGCAGGACACCGTGGCAGGTGGACTCAAACGGAATCGCAGATCCACTATATTGAGCGTTAGGTTTGCAGGTCAGAATTCGACCTGACTTTGTGCCATTTTTTGCCCATCAGAGAATCAAAATGAAACCAATCCTTATTCGATTTGGCCTTGCCATATGTTCAGCCGCCATCTTTATGGCGTGCAGCGATTTGGGGCCAGATTCAGCCCCAGCCCCTGCTCCGGCTCGAAATGTACTGCAGTTAAACGACGGGACACAGCCAGGAGCACGCATTTTGGCTTCGTTTGATGGTTTAGGCCATGGTTTCGAAGGACCTCAGGGCACGAGCACACAAAGGAATCCGTCAGACAATTCGCTAGCAGTCGGGCCAAATCATATCATTCAAACGATAAATACGCGCACAGCCATTTTTACAAAGAAGGGCTCGAAATATTCGGAATCAGGCCAGATTTTACTTGGACCCGTGGAAAACAATAATTTCTTTAGGGGTTTTGGTGGGGCGTGCGAGGAAACCAATAATGGAGACACCGTAGTCACGTTTGACCAATTGGCCAACCGTTGGCTGGTCGTGATGCCCATTTTCCGCCGGTTGGCTCGAAGAGATAATGAGCCTGCCGTTCCAACACCTGCAGACGGCCCCGTTTTGAGCACTCTAGGTAGGGAGGATCAGCCAGGTCCTGCTGTTTTGCTTTTTCAGCCGCCTCACATCACACCCGAAGAAGTAGCCGCCAAAATGGAGGAACAACAAGCTGAACGTGCCCGGCGGCGCGAAGCGCCGCCGGCAGATGGGACGTTTGCCATGTGTTACGCCATCAGTACCACTGCTGACCCCATGGGAGAGTGGTATCGTTATGAATTTGTTCGGCCACTTTTCCCTGACTACCCAAGGCCTGCGGTTTGGCCGGATGGTTACTACGTCCCCTCCAGCACCGGTGATGAAATCATCGAAAAACACGCGTGTGTCGTGGAAAGGGATAAAATGTTGTTGGGAGAGTCTGCTCGCGAAATCTGTGTGATAGTGCCAGACGTCAATTTTTTGAATAATGCAGACCTCGACGGCCTCGAACTGCCCCCAGCTGGCGCCCCCAATCCAATGCTTGCTACCGGCGGTTCTCAGCTAAACGGTGTATTAGGAGACTCTAAAATTCAGGTTTGGAATTTCTATGTAGACTGGGATGATGTGAGCAAGACACACATCGAAGGACCTGCAGATCTTGCGGTTGAACCGTACGCGTTTCTTTGTGGTGGTCAATTGACTACATGTGTGCCACAGCCTGGGACAGATATGCGGCTCGATTCGCAAGGCGACAAATTGATGGCAAGGGTCCTGTATCGGAGAAGGGGAAACCAAGAATCGATTGTGGCCGCCCATTCCGTCGCGGTTGGATACGACGGACCGATCGCGGTCGAAGTAGCACCAAAATATGGCGATGGAGGATTTTCACCTTCTGTTGGCGGTGGTGTTCGGTGGTATGAATTCAGGGTTGGTTCGGACAGGTCGGCATCTCTTTTTCAACAGGGAACGTACGCTCCGGGGGTAAAACTTGGTGCTGAGATGGATTCCGGAACATTTCGTTGGCTACCCAGCCCAGCCATGGACGGTATGGGAAACATTGGCATTGGATAT
Source organism: uncultured Bacteroidota bacterium (assembly GCA_937876355.1). Classification (GTDB taxonomy): domain Bacteria; phylum Bacteroidota; class Rhodothermia; order Rhodothermales; family UBA10348; genus UBA10348. The sequence continues at coordinate 27,447 of CALFHN010000129.1, forward strand.
TCTTGGGCTACCGCGCAAGATTATGCAGGCCAACGATTTGCGGGTAGAGTACCTTCGGATTCTTTGGGTCAATTTGGTCTCATGGAAACCGTTTTGGTAGAGGGATTGGCGCCTCAAACTAATTCGCTTCGATGGGAAGACTATACTCAAACGGCCGTAGATCCTTCAGACGACTGCACAATCTGGTATGTCGGCGATTATTACCATGCAGATGCTGAAAATTATTCTACCCGCATTGGCGCATTTCAAATGCCGGGGTGTGGGGAGTAATGGACACCTCAGAATGCCTTCAATGCGGCAACCCGATTGAAGCTGGCTTAGTTATTTGCCCACACTGCGGTGGCCACGATCTCGAAGTTGCTCGAGAAGACCTTCGTGTGAAAAAAATAGACGTTGGTCACGATAATCTAACCGTCAATCAAGCTCAAATCGCGCTTGACAAGGAGTTTCTGGCAGCAAAAAAACGTCTCGATGATTTCTTGATCATTGTCCACGGACACGGTTCTTCCGGGACAGGTGGCAAAATCAAGGTTATGGTACACGACTTTGCAAGGTCATTGATTGCAGCCAGACATGCCAAAGATTTTATAAAAGGCGAGGACCTAACGCGTACTTCCTCAGCTGCGAAGCGCATTTCATCCAATCATCCGGGTGTTAGAAGCCTAAAGGAGTGGGGTAAACGCAATCCAGGTCTTTCAATTTTGGTTCTTTGAGATCTTGAGGAGTGATCGATTTTGCAACTCAAACACCAGCATTGCCAAATCTTCCTTCTTAGAACTGCTTGAAATAGCCTATTTTAGTTGTCCAACCAATTGCCAGAAGAGCGCCGCATGAAACATAATGTTGATTCTATTGAATGTCCCAAGTGCGGGGAGTCTATTGATGTAAGCGCAGCGCTAGCAGAGCGTCTCAGACGCGAAAACGAAGTTGAACTTTCGGCATCTCGTCGAGCGATAAAGGAGGCCGAAAAGGCCCTCGAAGCCAAAAAATTAGACCTAGATGCGACGATTGAAGAGGAATTGAAGACGCGCCTTTCAACGGAGCGATCCAAACTAAAATCTGAACTCGATAAGGAAAAAAGTGAGCAATTAGACGCGTTGCAGAAAGAACTGGCTGATAAGAGCGATAAAATAAAGGCGTTCAACCAACTCAAGGCCACCCATAGCCAACTAGAGCGCCGCGTTGATGAAATGAAGGGGGAATACGAGGCGAAGGCTCAGATCGTAATTAACGCAGAGGTTAAACGGGTGAGGGAGGAGTCGATTAAAAGTGCGAGAGAAGGCGCAGAGCTAAAGCTACGCGAGCGTGACAAGACAATTGATGATCTTAAAAATGCTCTCGCAGATGCCAAACTTCGCGCCGAACAAGGTTCGATGCAACTGCAGGGCGAAGTTCAAGAACTGGCCATCGAAGAATGGTTGACGGGCGCCTTTCCGCTCGATACGATCGAGGAAATCAAGAAGGGGGCCATGGGAGGAGACTGCATTCAACACGTCAACACGCGTGAACGTTTGCACTGCGGTATGATTTATTACGAATCAAAACGGACGAAGACCTTCCAGCCGGCATGGATTGGGAAACTAAAGGAAGACATGCGCCAGCGCGGAGCCGATATTGGTGTCCTGGTCACCGAGGTGATGCCCTCTGATATGGATTCTATGGGCCAGATGGACGGAGTGTGGGTATGTACCTATGCCGAATTTAAAAGCCTAGCTACGATTTTGAGGGCCATGATCATCAAACTTGATGCCGCGGCAGAGTCCTCACACAATCGAGGCGAAAAAATGGGCATGTTGTATGACTACATGACTGGAGCCGAGTTTAAGATGACGATTGAATCCATAGTCGAAGGCATTGGATCTATGCATCAAGATCTTGAATCTGAAAAGAGGTCCATGCGTCGTATCTGGAAAAAGCGCGAAAAACAAATTGAAAGGGTCATTTTTTCAACCACAGATATGTATGGCGCGATTCAAGGTATTGCTGGATTAAAGGCGCTACCTACTTTTAAAACACTTGAACTTTCCGGCGCCGATGATGACAACGAAGAAATAGATTAAATACGAATAATAAAAAGGGTTTTGGTCTCAACAAATATCAGACTGGCGCATAGAACCTCGTTCCACCACCGTTACACACAGAAATAAGATGAAACTTTATACTCGCAAGGCCGCCACATTAAATGGCACAGATGGTAACGGATATGCCTTTTTGGTACCGGACGCCTTTCATGACGATTGTCAGGGCGTGTTTTTTGCAGATAGGGAGCACGCAGAAGTGTTAGAAGCACTTCTAGAACTACCGACTGTCGAGTTTACCGGCATTATGTATAAACGTACCCAGGCCGGCACAGTCCGCGGCGTCAACAAAACTCTTACGGTGAAAGTAGAAAAAATTGTCCCTGTTTCTCTTGGCTTGCGTGCCAATTTTAGAGTTACTCCTGAAGCAGAAGCAGAACCAGAATCCTAAGGCCAAAATCTGGTTTAATTTCTCAGCGTAATCCGCCTTTTTAGTCACGTAAATTGCGATCGAGAAACGATTTCAAGCGGGTCCACGCATCGAGTCCGGCTGCTGAACGGACATCTACGTCATCATCGATACGAAGCCAAAAACCGTGGCCGACTGCATCGTATATGTCCACATCATTTTCGATTCCAGCAGCGGTTAAGGCCGCTTCGAATGCAAGGACTTGCTCAGAAGGGATTCCGCCGCCAAAGCACCAGCCCATGGCGCCAACTTTTCCAGTTACGTCGGGGCGTCCTTTTAGGTATGCAACGGCCGCGTTTAGATTGGCGATTACGGAAGGCATGTTTTCGTTTGCAACCATCATCAATGCGACATTTTCCTCTCGTGAGATTCCAACTTGCTCAGAGTACAGATCGACCCCCAAAGTGATATACCCTTCAGCAGCAAAATCGTCGGCAACTTGGCGCACACCAAGCGCGTTGTAGGGTCTTCCGGGGGGGATAAGGTCGACTGAGAATTCGGCACCCGATCGCTCAAGACTTCGTAAACACAATCAACCTGCCCTGGACTGTTAAACCCTCAAATTCCAGCATTTCCTTGATCCAATCCAAGGTTGCTGCTTGGTATATAAAAGAGTGGGTCTTATCCCGTCGGTAATACCAATTGTCGAAGTTGATTTCGGGAGAGTATATGTGGGTCATGCAGTACAGGTGTCCGCCCGGTTTCAGTAGCGACTTTAGCAGATGAAATTCTTTTTCCGGGTTATGGAAATGCTCAATGACCTCACAACAAGCGATAAAATCGTACTTGTGCTCTAGAACTTCAGGTATGTTTTCAAAAATTGGATCGTACTGTTTGATCGAATATCCAGCATCTCGCAACACTTTTGAAATAACAGGCCCCGTTCCTGACCCAAAATCGAGTCCTAAACTCTCGGGTTGATAATCTCGCAAAACGCTAGAGGTGATGGGAGACACAAACTGCTGATACTTCGCATCTAGGACATCATTGTGATGTTCTTCATATCGCGACTTTTCGTCTTCCCAGCTAGGTAGATATTCGGGCGCCCTGAAAATGCCTTTGCACGTCCTACACTCGAAAAAGACTTCGAGGTAAAATGAACTACCCGAATCGCGGCACAAAGGACATTTTTGCCCCAAATCAGTTTCAGTCAGACCAATTGGCACCATCTCCATTCCCGCCGGCGTTCAACTATTAAAAATTGTCCTGAATCGACAATCAACAGAAAATATTGTTTGAATGCCAATATGCACACAAAAAGGTAGAAATAGTCATCGCTCTGGGATGATTTCTTCTATTTCCAACTTTTCAGCTCTCCTCCCTCATGATTGATTTTTTATGGGCAACCGCTCAAACAAAAAAAAGTGGATCCTCCTTGCCTTCGCTGGAGGTTGCCGAAGTCATGTGAACATACCATGGGCGGTAAGATCAATCGGCTGGCCTTGTGCATCGAGGGTCGGGGCTCCGAGTCCCGTAGGCCAGTATAAAAGGTCCGGCGTGGTGGTGCCATCACTCACATACGTATCCAGTTCACTTATTGAGATCTTCCACACCTTGTCCCAAGGCGAACAATCTGCAGGAGGAGACCCATCATCATTAAGCGGTCCTGCCCAAAATTCGTAAGGGCCGCAGGTAGTACCTGCCGCGCGAAGCTCGCCATTTACTAGTCCTCCTAATCAGATACTGGACGCAACAATGGCATTCAGGCCACTTCCTTGCGGTACTCCGTACACATCGGGAGAACCACGCCAAAACAAAGAGCCATTGTTCGGAATTCGGGCGCGCACTTCGTTGATGTCCAAATAGGCTTCATCGACTGATGGTTCGCACGTTCCGGTGTCCTGGGCACTGGCTGGACGCGAAAAAGCAAGGGTTAGGATGGCTTCCGCTATTAGCGCTACCAGTACTATTGGGAAAGGGCATCGGGATAAGGCAAGTCTTAATGTCAGAAAATGTTATTGTTTAAGTAAGCACCATAAAAAAACGCGTTGACCTAAAATAGGCCAACGCGTTTCGATGAACAGTTCATCCTGCCCCATGCTCTTAGAGTCATTGTTAGAGGGCTGATGAGCTCTTTGGACTGGTTTTATATTCCTACTTGTTCCCAAGTCCATTTTCCAAACACTCCAACCGCAGAAGCAGCAGCAAGCGCGGCTGCGCTTGTAAGAATGTCGGTGAGGTATCCGCCGACGGCAGGAATCTCAACTAGTGCACCGGCGACAACGGAAAGTCCAATTGCGAGTATCAAAGTTCGTACCAGATCTCCCGTATCACGTTGAACGCCAACCGCGAGTCCCAGCACTGCAATAATTGCAGCAGCATAAGGAATTTCTACGAATGCCGTTAAAATTACGACGACAAGGCCGACGCGTAATGTGGTCTTCAAATAGTCCATGTTTTCGTCAGGATGTGAGTTCTTGATGATTGAATACCCCCTCACCTAAAGTTTATAGGATTGTTACCCACTAATACAATGATTTCTGCGATTGTGGAAAAATAAAGTGTAGTTAGAAATGCCCTTCCAGGTATGCGTTGGATAGGAGGGCGGTAAGTGGTTGGCCTGTGCTTTTATGGATCACTGATTTTGATTGCACTTCTGCGTCCAAGAGTTCAGCCTTAGGATCAGCTACCAACGGACGGATCAGAGAGTTCGCGCATGACCACATACCAAAACTCCAGTGCATCGAAGAATCCACGCACGGGTACACGCTCGTTTAGGCCGTGCTCGAATCTATCGCTATCTCTCATGAACAAGCCCATTACCCCGTAGGTGGGAATTCCCGCTCGGCGAAATTGTTTGCCGTCCGTTCCGTACGGTGCCTGATACGGCACTACGGCGGTGCCCGGACGGATGCGCTCGACGCCGGCTTTTACGGCCGTCATGACATCATCTCTGATTTCGGAGGCTGGACTTGATTTGGGATCGCCCAAGACAACGATGTCAATTTCCGGATTGGCTACAACGCGTTTCAGCTCCGCTTCTATTGTTGCCACGTCCACTCCTGGGAAGATGCGGCAGTTGACGGTAGCCGTCGCGGACTGTGGCAACGCATTCTGGGCGTGGCCCCCGCGCAGCATCGTTGGGATGCAGGTTGTGCGCGTCACGCCCACTTCGGCCGGCTGGTTCCATAATACTTCTGCGGCAGCCTCATCCGTCGGGTCTTCGGCCAAACGTTTCATGGCCTGACCCACTTCGCCCCCTCGAATGTCACCCACAGCTTGGAAATACATCCGCGTTGCTTCGTTGACCTGTACGGGAAAGCGAAAATTCTCTATCTGCTTTAGCGCTGCCGCTAATTCGTAGATGGCGTTATCGGTTCGAGGCGTAGACGAGTGTCCGCCTTGGTTGGTAACAGTAATTTCGAAGGTAGCGCTTGTTTTTTCTGCCGTTTGAACGAGAAAGCTTTCTGGTTCGTTTTCTTCGTTCAAAATGCCCCCTCCTGCATCAGCATTCAGGGCAAAAGCAGCGTCCGTCAGCTCGCGATATTCGTTTACCATGGCGCTGGTTGTAAGCATGCCCGATTCTTCGTCCCCTGTGAAACCGATAATCAAGTCGCGATTCGGCACAAAGCCTTCGTTCTTCAGGCGGATGAACGTTGAAGTCAGCTGAGCGACTCCGAATTTGTCATCTGACGCTCCGCGGCCGAAAAAATAGCCGTCTTCTTCGATCAGAGTAAAGGGGCTGCGCTCCCAATCCTCAGGTCGTGCGTCAACCACGTCAACATGGGCTGTGAAAAGCACCGGTTCAAGCCCCGACGAACCGTCCCCGCGGTAGCGGACAACCAGGAAACCGGATTCTTCGCCGTTTGCGATGGGCATTCGGATGAGATGAATATCTTCTTCTCCAAAACCCGCCAACAGAAACCGCTTGACGAGACCATTGAGTACTGCGGGCACTTCCCCGTGACCAGCTGAGGAGCGAAAAGCTATGAGCTCCTGATAAATGTCCAGCGCGTGGGCCTGATATGGCTCGGTATAGTCATCGCTTCGATCTTGGGCGCGAAGCGCGCCCGCCGTGCCGATGGCACTCATCATAATCAACAATAAGAGCAGGACGAAAGTAGATTGGCGCATGGTACTTTGGATTAATGAGAAGGAAACCGAACAATTTTGCCGGCACATTCGCGTCTTGGAGGTCGGGTTGATCATCTATTTTGCGAGGTCTCTACAGCCCCCATCCATCGCGATAGGTTCTGCCGACGAATTGATTGGCTTCTTCCTGGTTGGTAACCCGCATGTTTTCTCCGTCCCACAGCAGCTTTTTGCGAGCATAGTAGTCCATACCCCCGTTGCTGTTTTCCCTGCGCAGCATGTAACTGCGAATAGCAAGATTGCCCATCAATACGGTTTCGGTCATGGGACCAGCATAGTCGAATGAAGAGGTCAAGCCACGGTGTTCTGCGCTGCCAAATCCAGCTTTACACGCATCCACCCATTTGCGCTGATGTCCGTATTCGGGCTCGTCATTTTCCTCTGTTTCAGGTCCAAATTCGGTCGTCCCGTCGTTGAGATAGAGTTTCGGCATAATGGGCGAGCTGTCGTTCACATTCGTCGAAATCAGTCCCTTTTCGCCGATAATCAACACGCCATTGGCACCACCTGGCCCTCCAATATCCTGGTCAGCAGGAATAATATCTGGATGCGACGGCTTGATGCCTCCATCGCTCCATGTCATTTCGATAGGGGACTTGCTCTTTTCCGTGGCCGCATAATGCAGCGTGATGAATGAAGAGGCGGGGCAGCCCTCCGGGCTATAGTCCGGCGTCCACATTTGTGAGTAGACGGTGCCCACGCTGCATTCGGCATCCAGTGGATATTTCAGGCCGAGCGTTCTGAATGGAATATCAATTAAATGGCAGCCCATGTCGCCAAGCGCTCCCGTCCCGTAGTCCCACCATCCTCTCCAACTAAAGGGGTGCAGATTAGGCGTGTATGCGCGTTCCGGGGCTGGGCCCAGCCACAGATCCCAATCTAGCGACTCTGGTTTTTTGCTCGGATCGGGCGCCTGCATCAAGCCACCTTGTGGCCAAACCGGACGATTCGTCCATACCTGTACTTTCGAGATGTTTCCGATAACTCCTGAGTCCACCCATCCTTGGACCATTTTCAAAAGGGGATTGGATCCACCCTGATTGCCCATCTGTGTGACAACTCTCTTTTGCCGTGCCATTTCCGTGAGATGACGTGCCTCGCGGATGTTGTGGGTCAACGGTTTCTGAACATACACGTGGAGGCCCTGGTCCATTGCGCGGGAAGCGGCGGGGCCATGACCGTGATCGGGGATCGAAATGGTGACAGCATCAATATCTTTTTCCTTGTCCAGCATGACCCGATAGTCGGCATATAGCCTTGCGTCGGGAAATGATTTAACCGAATTGGCTGCGGAACCTGAAAAATCCACATCGCAAAGGGCCACAACGCGTTCCCGTCCTCCAACCGAAGCATTCCGGATATCGCTGGCTCCTTTTCCTCCGGCGCCGATGGCGGCCAAAACCAGTTGATCGCTCGGGGCGGTATATCCGATTCCTCCCAGCACATGTCTAGGGACGATAAAAGCTGCGGCGGCGCCTACCGCCGACGTTTTGATAAAGGCTCGGCGGGTTGTTTCGGGTGAAGCAGTTTCGGGTGAAGCAGTTTCGGGTGAAGAGTGTTTCTTGTTGTCCATCGTAGATCTCGGCTGGGAATTACCTAGTTGCTGCCGTCAATGTAGGTGCTTCTTTGGGTTGACGGCAAGGGGTGAATGAAAGGAGTTCGCTTTTAGGGTAGAAGGCTATGTGCGGTTGGCGCTGGGTGGTTGGCGCTGGGTGGTTGGCGATGGGTAGGTGGTGATGGGTGGGTGGTGATGGGGGGTGGTGATGGGTGGGTGGCGATGGGTGGGTGGCGATGG
>CALFHN010000130.1 GCA_937876355.1 uncultured Bacteroidota bacterium
AGGAATTGCAGCGACAACGGCTGAAATAAGTGCGTTTTTTAATGAAAAAACGCCCAACCACCTCCTTGAGCCATGCAAAACAACGCTGATTGGGTCGTATCAAATTCAGCTTTCAACCACCTCGGGTCTTGCTGCTACCCTCTTATCTAATTTCGAAGAAGGGCATCCTGTGGAGCGAATAGATACATACCCGACCGAAATACAATTAATTTCGGCAATAGACGTGGACGCGGCGATCTCAAAGCACCTCAACATAGACCGGCTCAACATAGTCAGCGCCGGCACACGTTAATACCCTTGGTTTAGTGTTCTGGCATTACGAAGGCTAATATCACATAGACCACAATGGCTGGGAAGCCGGCTGAAAAAATACTTAGAACAACATAGCCTACGCGCACCAGGGTGGCATCGATACCAAAGTATTGTGCAATCCCTCCGCATACGCCGGCGATTTTTTTATCGCTCATGCTTCTTGTCAATTTCCGAGTACTCATAGGTTCAATTGTTTAGCTATCTCTAATAATGGTAATGCGTTCCGATGGTGTAGGATTGGCCTTGAGGGCCTTTTTTTCTAGATTTGGCATCAAGAAGGCCATAATTACATAAGCAAAGAGGAAAGATCCGCTCGAGGCGATGGTTCCAATTACGAATCCAATCCGAACGAGTGTGGGGTCAATCCCAAAATATTCAGCAATTCCTCCTGCGACTCCTGCTAGTTTTTTGTCTTTTGACCGAGAAAGTTTGTGACTGCTTCCACTATTCGAATGGTTGCGATCGCGTGCTTTTTCTGCCTTCAATTGGGATTTAGCCAATTTCTTTTCAATTTTGGCGCGTTTCCTAGTTCCTCCAGGCCTCCAAGAAAGAACGCCAAACCCAAGCAGAATAATGAGTATTCCAGCCAACCAGGGCAACATTTGGGCCAATACTGTCAAATCTATCCCGGCACTTAGTAGTCCAAGTTTTTGGAAGATGTATCCAATACCAACAAGAATCAGCGATAAACCGGCCATTGTTGGCAGATTAAAAAAACCTTTTGGCTTTTCTGGCCCTTCCTCGAATAACAGTGCTTCCAGTTCGTCATTCGAAAGCGTCTCTAAATCGAGCGTTTCATTGTCGTACTGGAAGTCCCGTTCGTCGTTTCTAAATGATGTTTTTGTTCTTGTGCTCATCTTCAAATATTGCCCGGTATCCTATTTCGTACGCGAAGTGCTTCAACAGGTTACAGTCTAGATTACGTGGTGAATGTCAAGTTCAGTTACCAATATATCAACAGAAACATCATGAGGCTCCGCCTGGATCCCTTCAACGATCTGATTTTCAAATATTGGAGCTATTTTTAAAACGTTTAGCGGCTGTAAAAAGGAATCATAATAGCCTTTCCCATATCCAATTCGATTCCCAAACAGATCGACGGCCAGAGCCGGTACCAGAATGCAGTCCAACAACTTAGCATCAAAATCGCCATCTGGAATAGGCTCAAAAACACCAAATCGGGAGGGTTTTAGGTGTTGATCTCCCAAGTATCGTCCGTGCTTTAACTGATTTCCTGAAACGATTGGCAAAAAAACGTTCACATTGTTGGCAAACAAAAATCGAATGAGGGGCCGAATATCGACTTCCTTATTTAAGTGAATAGGCCAAAACGCATGAATCGAGCTAGCATTCCGAATTTGATCTAAATTTAGAAGTCGACTACAAATCGCCTGGCTTTGAGTCGACCAGCTTAGTTCTGGCAACTCACGTCTCCAGGTGGAAACTTCCTCACGAATTGCTGATTTGGTGGGCATCACATTTATTGATTTTCAGAAAATATACAGATGGAAGAACACGAAAGGCATGCCGCAAATCGCCTTCATAATTTTGGCGCTTATCGGTCACGTATGAATGAGCGAATTTTATCGCCAGAAGGGCATCTTGGAATCAAACGATTTTTTAATCTAGATACCAAAGCGTATCAAAACGGAGCCCTTGATAAAAATACCAAAGAGTTACTTGGACTAGTTGCCTCAATGGTTTTGCGCTGCAATGATTGTATCGATTATCACTTAATTGAATGCGTCGATTGTGGTTTCAAGGATGATGAATTGTACGACGCTATGAATGTGGCACTCGTTGTAGGGGGCTCAATTGTAATTCCGCATCTACGACACGCTGTTGAAACGATCGATCTATTGCGAAGCAATGAAGATACCGAGGATTCAGGCGAATAACCTCTGATACAGGGAGCCTGTCAATTTTATAACTGGCCCAAGCATTGTTTAATGGCACTCGCAGCCTTAATTTTGATGGTCTGTGCCATATTTATGTAACGCCGGCCTTTTGGCAGGTGTAGTGATTGTGTTTTTAGTAGAGTGATATTGCTAACTAATGTTTGAAAATCTCTCAGAAAAGCTAGAAGGTGCGCTCCAGTCCCTAAGTGGTCATGGGCGCATAAATGAGTTGAATGTCGCCGAAAGTATGCGCGAGATTCGGCGAGCTTTGCTGGATGCAGATGTAAATTATCAGGTAGCAAAAGACTTTACTGATCGGATTAAGGAAAAAGCGCTGGGAAGCGAAGTGCTCAACGCGGTTTCCCCAGGTCAACAGTTGGTCAAGATCGTCTATGACGAATTGATCCACCTCCTGGGGGATAAGCAAGAGGATATCTCCTTCTCTTTACAGCCTCCTACCGTAATTCTGATCGCGGGCCTTCAAGGCTCAGGGAAGACAACTTTTGCGGCAAAATTGGCACTTTTCTTCAAGGGCAAGGGCAATGCGCCTATGCTGGTTGCAGCTGACGTCTACCGTCCGGCAGCAGTTGATCAGTTGAAAACGCTTGCTGAGTCTATTGGAGTACCCGTCTTTTCTATGGAAAAGGACGGCCAGGTTGTTCAGGATCCTGTACGGATCGCTCGGGAAGCTCTTGCAGCTGCCAAGCGTGATGCCCGGGACATTCTGATCATCGATACGGCCGGTCGGCTCCATGTAGACGAGAAGATGATGAAGGAGGTAGCAGACATTAAAGCTGCTGTCAATCCTTCGGAAATCTTGTTCGTCGTAGACGCAATGACTGGTCAAGATGCGGTCAATACAGCTGTTGAATTTAATTCGCAGCTGAATTTTGACGGTGTGGTTCTTACAAAGTTGGATGGAGATACAAGGGGCGGCGCCGCGCTCTCCATCAGAACGGTCGTTAAGAAACCCATCAAATTCGCGTCAACGGGTGAAAAACTCGATGCACTAACGCCATTTTATCCAGATAGGATGGCACAGCGCATTTTGGGCATGGGAGACGTTGTCTCTTTTGTCGAGAAGGCGCAGGAGCAATTTGACCAGAAAGAGGCTGATAAACTTCAGAGCAAAATCAAGTCGGAAGATTTCGACCTTGAGGACTTTCTGGATCAACTCAGTCGCTTGAAAAAGATGGGGTCCATGAAGGATCTCATCGGCATGATTCCTGGAATTGGTCGACAGGTCAAAGAAATGGATGTTGAGGACGATGCATTTAAATACATCGAAGCCATCATTTATTCGATGACCCGGGAAGAACGACAAAATCCAGATATCATCAATGGGAGTCGGCGTAAGCGCATAGCGCGTGGAGCCGGCGTAGAAGTTCGTGAAGTGAATCAGCTTTTAAAGCAGTTTCGCGACATGAAGAAAATGATGAAAACCATGACCAAATTGATGGGTAAAGGTCGAGCTCTCGATCTTGCCTCCATGATGGGCGGGAAATAGTCGTTTTCATAATTAGAAGATTCCGAAATTTCAGATCACAATCAGTCAAAGAAAGTGGTAAAGCTTCGACTTAAAAGAATGGGACGCAAAAAGCGGCCTATTTACGCGATCGTGGCAGCGGATACCCGCAGCCCTCGCGACGGACGGTACATAGAAGATTTAGGCCGGTATAGTCCATTGGACGAACCAGCTACATACGAACTCAAAGGCGACAGAATTCTGCATTGGCTCCTTGATGGAGCTCAGCCAACTGAAACCGTCAAAGCTCTTTTGAGCCGCGAAGGAATCATGTTGGAGCTGCATATGCGTCGGAAAAAAAGAACGGAAGAAGATATTACTTCGGCCGTTGAAGCGCATCGTGTGGCTCGTGCAGTAAAGGCTGCGTCCTCTGGCAAAATGACGGCCGAACAGCGTCGTGATAAAGCCATGAAGGAAGAAGAAAAAAGAGCAGCAGAGCTAGCCGCCGAAGTGGCGAAACAACGCTCAGCTGCGATGGCAAAAGCCAAGGAGACGGCAGCATTGATGGCTTCCGCTTCTGAAGCAAATCGGGAAGCTTCTGCTAAAGCAGCTAAATCCGAACAAGCCGATGCCAATGCCGCTCAAGCAGCAGCAGATGCACCTACGCCAGCCGCAGAGACTCCAGTAGTTGATGTCGCGGTGGAAGTGGATGCTCCTGCCGTAGTAGCGGAGCCGGTTGCTGAAGCTGAAGTTGCACCAGAAGCCGAAGCGGTTGCTGAAGCTGAAGTTGCACCAGAAGCCGAAGCGGTAGCTGAAGCTGAAGTCGCCCCGGAAGCCCCAGCGGTAGCCGAAACAGCGTCAGAAGAAGCGACCGACGAGCCCAAAAAATCCTGATCAACTAATTAGGTGTATGATGGACCGTTCTCCTGCCCTTCGTGAGATGGGACGAATCGTGCAACCGCACGGTATCGGTGGCGAGCTGAAAATTGCACCTGAAACAGACGATCCAAGTCGTTTTCATTCTTTGAAGACGATTTATGTTGGTTCCTCTGAGGAATCGACCGTGTCCTTTGACATTTTGTCAGTTAGACTACAACCTTCCAAATACGGAATAACGGTAGTTGTCAGACTCGCTGGAATTAACAGCCGAGATGAAGTTGAAAAACTTAAAAAACTCAAAGTTTTCGCCCTGGAAGCAGATCTTCCTGAGCTAGAAGATGGAGAGTATTTTATTTCGGATTTAATAAACCTTAGAGTCTGCTTGCCCGATAAATCTGAAATTGGAGTGGTTATCGATGTTATTGAAGGTTCGGTTCAAAATCTGCTGGTGGTTAGTCGTGATGGCCAACCCAACGCTTTAATTCCGATGGTGGAGGAATTCATCGTCGAAATAGATTTTGATGCGAATTTGATTACTATTGATCCGATCGAAGGTTTGTTGTAAACGCCCATTATCATGCGTGTTGACATTGTAACAGCTTTACCAGAAATCGTTCGAGGACCTCTCAATGAGAGTATTCCCGGACGAGCTCAGACTAAGGGTTTGTTAGATGTGGTTATTCATGACCTCAGGGATTTTACAGTAGACAAATATCGACGAGTGGATGACTATCCGTTTGGCGGCGGAGCAGGAATGGTTCTTAAACCGGAACCGATTTTTGCTTGCCTTGAACATTTACAATCTATAGAAGGGACTATTGACGAAGTCATATTCCTCTCTCCAGATGGTGAAGTGTTCAACCAGTCTATCGCAAACGAACTGTCTCTAAAAAGCAGAATCGTGCTATTGGCTGGACACTATAAAGGTGTCGACCAACGGGTTAGAGATTCACTCGTAACGAGAGAAATTTCGATTGGAGATTACGTCCTGAGCGGGGGGGAACTACCCGCAATGGTCCTTGTTGACGCAATTGCAAGGCTTTTGCCAGGTGTACTTGGTGATACTTCTTCTGCGTTGACGGACTCGTTTCAGGATGGATTTCTAGATGCACCTACATTCACCAGGCCGGCCAAATTTAATGGCCTCTCTGTTCCGGATGTGTTGCTTTCTGGTGATCATAGACGCATTGATGAATGGAGGGATCATCAGCGATTGGAAAAGACCCGCATGCGGCGTCCCGATTTGTTGGATGCTTCGGAATTCCGGAGTACAGGTAGTAGGCCGACTGACTAAGAATTTTGATTTTCACTTATTGCTTGCAGGAGGTATGCCATGGCTACCGATTTGATGAACCTTATTGAAACGTCGCAAAAGCACGACAAATCGCCCGAATTCACATCTGGTGATACGGTAAATGTGCACGTACGTGTTGTTGAAGGCGAAAAAGAGCGCATTCAGCAGTACCAAGGCGTTGTAATTGCATTTAAAGGCTCCGGCGCTCGTCGGACGTTTACAGTGCGAAAAGTATCCAACGGGGTAGGCGTAGAACGCATATTCCCATTGTATTCGCCGAAGTTGGCGACGATTGAAGTGGTCCGATTGGGAAGCGTTCGTCGCTCCAAATTGTACTACTTACGTGATTTACGAGGAAAAGCTGCTCGTATCAAAGAACGTCGTCGGTAACAGAGAGGCAGGCAGGTTTCTTTATCATCCGTACATTTGATGGTGAGGGAAACCGAGATGCTTTTGAATATCTTTTGAAAGGATTCGGGCCGTCGGCGAGAAATCGCCGACGGCCCGAATGTTCTTTATACCTACATCCAATCCGACACAGCTATGAAGATTGCCGTCTGGAAAAACCCAGTTACATATCCCGTGTTTAAAGGTTTGTCCGATACCTTTGGGAAAAATGTATTCTTGGCCACACGTGAGCAGTTAACGGCAGATCTTCAAAACGGCAAGGTGCAGGTTGCTTTGATGCCGTCGGATGTAGCACTTGCCAACCCAGAAGAATTTGACATTATCCCGGCAGTTGCCGTCTCTACTTGGAACAATCCGTACGCGCTTTTGACGGTTGGCGCCGAGCTTGGAAGTAAGAGCATCGGTATTATTCACAGTGTGGAAGGTAGATTGACAGCTCTTCTAGCCGCGATTGTCTTAAAAGAACATTATGGGACAGAGGCTGCGTTGAATGAACGCATTTCTCTTCCGGATGAGATCGCGAGTGATGCCCTTATTTCAATTCCTCTGGAGGAATCTCCTGAAGCACTCAAGGCCGAGGCTATAACGTTAGATTTGGGCCAGGAATGGTATGAGCTCTCCAATTATCCTTTCGTTTGGGCTGTATTTGTAACACGAAAGGGGGAAGCTACACCAGGAGTCATAACTGCAATTCGAGATGCAATGGTATTCTTGGATGATCACCGAGCCGATTTTGCTTCTCAATGGAGCAAAGACGAGGAAGTAGAAGATTTCGTTCTCAACGATCTTAGATTGCGACTAGACGATATGGCAGTCGCAAGTTTGACGGAATTATGCGACCATATGTTTTTCCACGGCGTTACACCGGAGATCCAACCTGTTGTATTCGCCAGTTTGCCATTGAATGATGGTGAAGTGTTCACAGACTAGTTTTATCGTTGCACCAAATGACCGACGCCGTTAAAATAATTACTTCCAATAAAAAGGCGACGTTCGAATATCACATTGAAGAACGAATCGAAGCCGGTTTGGTGCTGACTGGGACCGAAGTAAAAGCGCTCAGAGCAGGAAAAGCCAACTTGCAAGACGCGTTTTGTAATGTTGAAGGAGGGGAGATGATCATGCGAGGGTGCCATATCGCGCCATACGACCATGGAAATCGGGCCAATCACGAGCCAACTAGATCGCGCAAGTTGCTGCTTCACCGACGGGAAATTGAGAAGTTGGACAAGTCGGCGCGTCAGAAGGGATACACTATTGTCCCTCTGAAGTTGTACTTCAAAAATGGAAAGGCGAAAATCGAAATCGGACTCGGAAAGGGTAAGAAACTTTACGACAAACGGGCTGATATAGCCGATAGAGAATCCAATAGACGTCTCGATCGGCTCAAGGTGGAATTCCGGAAGGGAGGGGATTAACAAACGCCCTTTGTGTTCAGACGGCTCTTAAACCCTACATTGGCGCATCTAGAATCTCTATCCGCCATGCTCTTTCGAAGCTTTATTTTTTCATTGGTAGCCATCGCATTCCTGACCTTGGAAGCGAGTGGACAAAGTTTAAGCCGAGAAGCAAGGCTACAACTTGGGAAACACGCGTTAGCGGACCAAAATTGGGAATTGGCTGAAGAACAAGCCGCGGAGATACTTGCCAGATGGCCAAAAGATCAAGACGGACTAATCCTGCGACTTGAAACCGCGCTTTTTAGACCTGAACCCGACGTGGATTTGGCTCGAAGTTCGTTGAAATCTTTACCTCGTGCAACTCGCAATTCTGATTATATAAAAGGCTTGGATTTGTGGATGGACTATCAGTACGGCAGGTCATTTATGCCGTCTATAAAAATAGCATTGCAGCTGAGAAGAGCGAAAAATATTATTGAGAAGGACCCGCAAAACTCATTCGGAAATCTAGTGGCGGGCTCAATAAAACTGGAGGATTATCGCGATCAGAACAATTCGGTTCGATTGGCTTCGGTTTCCGACCTAGATCAAATAATTGCTCTTGCTGGGAAAGCGTTAGGAACCGGAGGACGATATATAGCGACCGAAGGAGGTTCAAACGTCGAGGTACCAATAATTCGTGATGAGTCTGTAGAAAAAAACACAAACGATGAGGCCATCCAGTACTTGGTAGAGGCTTTGAAATCCGGCCCACTTCGACCCGCTGTGTTGCGCATGTTGGGAGAAGCTGCTATTCGGGGAAAAAAATACGATATCATACGGGCCGCTGCAGAAACGTTCATAACTGATTTTCCAGACAACTCGTCCGGCTACCTGTATTTGGGCCTTACTTTATTTTTGCAAGGCCATCTTGCAGAGGCGTCAATCCGTTTTGAACGGGGCATAGAACGGTTGTCAGATGATGATAGGTGGGCGTTCGAGGACCCTACAAATATTGTGAGCACTAAACGCAGAGGTCAATTTTCGGCTGATTCCGATTCCGCTACGACCGATTTTTGGGCCAGACAAGATCATTTATGGAGTTCTCCAACCAACGAAAGATTGGTCGAACATCGAGCCAGAGTTGTTTATGCCGATTTGGTTTGGGGCAGACCTCACTACGGATTTCGAGGGTGGGAAACGGAGCCGGGTCAAGTCGTGATTCGGTATGGTTGGCCGTTGATGGAGATGCAGTTTCAAAATGATTATGATCAATTTTACTATCTAGACTACGGCTACAGGTATTGGGTATTTATGGACTTGGCAAAGGCCGACAGATATACACTTTGGAGTCCGCCCGGAGGCACTCTTAGCGCGACTCGATTGTGCGATAGAGGTCGGGGTGGTCTTGATGTGGAAAAATGTGCAAAAGAATGGTTTAGAGACGATCCCCAGCGGAGTCAGCGCACAGAAACGACTCGGGTAAAAATGACAACGTTATCATCAGTGTTTGAAGATGGAAACCAGCGCATCGCCGTCCTACCATTTTGTTTTCCCGAAACGGATCAACTTCCAGGGAATCAATTGGCCCTGTTTGATCGTGAAGCAGGGCAGTCGGTACCCCTTTATGGTCGTGCTTTAAAGTTTGTAGATCGAGAAAAGCATTGGAGTGAAATGCCATGCGACATCGCCCAAGTGGCTGTACAGCAAGTAGATACAGGTGGGCATCAACTGTCATTGGAAGTCGAAGGATTGCGTGGTTATGCTACGTCTAGAATAGATATTGCCCCCTCTTCATCTGAAGGACTTCGACTAAGCGACCTGCTGCTGGCGCGGTTGGTTGAAGAGTTGGATGCTCCAGTAGAGTCTGGATCAACGCCAACTTCGACGGTAGCAACCCAATCTTGGACACGGTATGGGAAGACCATTTACCCCGTGGCCAGCCCAGAGTTTAAATCTGGAACCCCTATCTATCTGTATTTGGAGACGTATGGGCTTCCCGAGGATACTGGTTCAGACCTGTCGTTTCAAGCAGCATTGGTGGAAGGGACGCTCAAGGAAGATTTGTCACCGAAGTTGGGACGTATTTTTGGTAAAAGTGAAAAGGCGATTGTCTCCGTAGAATTTGACCAGCATATCCAAGGATCTACCGATTCTAGGTATTTCATTTTGGAGACTCTGGACGTTGCACCTGGAACGTATGTTCTTGCGGTTCGAGTTTTAGAGCAACGAACGGGGCGTCAGTCAGTCATAAGTAGAGATATAGTTATCGAGTAGAGTATGATTCTAAGGGATAGGAGTATTCAAAAATGGGTATGGTTTCTGGCGTGGGTCGGACTGACGATTGTTAGTTCCTCACCATTGTACGCACAACAATCCTTAATTCGGGGTACGGTTGTGGCGCTGAGCGACGGGGAAAGTCTTCAAGGTGTTAACGTCGCAC
>CALFHN010000131.1 GCA_937876355.1 uncultured Bacteroidota bacterium
TTTCAAATCAAACCAGAAGAGGAGGCGCTGAATGTGCTTTTTCCAGAGGATTTTCAAGATTACTGCCAGAATATCCGCCGATGGCTCTAGCCAAGTGCCCCCAGGTGCTATACCGCCGCCGGAAGTCCTTTGCTTGAGATTTTGCCGGGTTTACGTCCCTGAACCAAAGCAAGAGGGAAAAAAACAGTAAAGGTAGTTCCTTCCTTCGGTTTGCTGTCCACTTCTATCCGACCACCTTGGCGTACAATCAGCTTGTGAGCAATGGCGAGGCCTAAGCCTGATCCCTCGTGCGAACGATTTTCGTCCATGTGCTCCTGCCTAAATTCGTCAAACAGGAACGGGATAAATTCCTTCGAGATGCCAACGCCCGTGTCTTTCACTTTGAGGCAAACCTCATCTTGGATTCTACTTACGGTAACGTTTACTTCTCCCTTTTCCGTGAATTTGATGGCATTTCCCACCAAATTGTTCGCAATTGCTTGTAGAGCATTTATATCTAGGTTCGCCTTCAGGTTGGGTTCGGTATGGACTTTTAGATCGATGCCTTTTTTGATAGACAACGATTTGAGTATATGTAGGCTTTCGCGCACGGTGCTCGAGACATCGACCTCTTCAAACCGAAACGATTCCTTATTCGCCTCTAATTTTGCGAGGTCCAGAACAGAATTGATGGTATTTAGCAGCCGGTTTGAGGCCTCTTGAATCAGTCCAGTAAATTCTTTCAAGTCAGAATGAACCTCCTCGTGAAGGACCTGGGAAAATCCAATAATTCCGCTCAAGGGGGTTCTTATTTCATGACTCATGTTGGCCAAAAAGGCCGTTTTCAATCGCGCCATTTCTTCAGCTCGATCGCGCTCCATGATCAATTCCTGCTCATACCGCTCCTGTTCTTCTCGGTGTTTGTGCTGTCCGAATCCGATGGAGATTAGGTCAGCAATATCTCGTATCGAGGTAATATCGTCTACACAGAACGCAGAAGGTTGATCTTCAGAGACAATCATAACGCCAACGATCTTGTCTCCGATGGTCAACATTGCTCTTCCGTAGCTTTTAACTCCTTCTTGAACCAGTCGAAGTTCAGC
>CALFHN010000132.1 GCA_937876355.1 uncultured Bacteroidota bacterium
CAAGGATCAAATTTCGCTTTCGAATCAGTTGTTGACCAAAACAGCCGAAGATCTTGGCTGGGACGTTCGGGCGTTCGCAGAATGTATTGTCCGAGATGACGTTCACGAACGAGTGCTTTCTGACTTAGAAATGGGTCGTCAGACTCAGCTCGGTTCAACGCCAACTTTATTCTTGAATGGCAGAAAATTGACCTATTGGAGAAATACTGACTTTATTAGAGCGGTCATCCGGGAAGAACAATCCAGGCTTTAAGATTCCTGAATATGTCTGAATCCAATCTCGAAAAAAGCGGCGTAAAACTAAACGTTGAAATTAAAGCTCGGACTTCGAATCACGATGGCATCCGTCGTGTCTTGACCGATCGGGGCGCTCGTCTGGTCGGGGACGATCATCAGATCGATACGTACTTTAATGTAGTAGCTGGAAGGCTGAAGCTGCGAGAAGGAAACATCGAAAACAGCTTGATTTTTTATCAACGAAACAATCAATCTGGGCCAAAGCAGTCGGATGTTGTTTTTGCCCGAATTGAGCCCAATCCTGCTCTTAAGTTGGTTCTGGAAGCTTCAAACGGGGTCATGGTCGTCGTCGACAAACAGAGGCAGATTTGGTTTGATGCGAACGTCAAGGTTCATCTTGATGTGGTGCAAGGACTTGGCACCTTTGTGGAAATTGAAGCCATTGACGCGGACGGATCTCTTGATAGTTCTAAATTAGAAGCGCAATGCCGCCTTTTTATGGATCTTTTTGGCATCCAAGAAGAAAGTTTGGTGGCCCGATCATATTCAGATTTATTGATGGAAAATCCTGAAAGGTAGATGCTCCTGTTTCTAAGACCTCAAGTGTTGAGTTGCAATCCTTGCCGCGTTCTGCTCTTTCGCTTATACTCAGCGCGGAGGGTGAACGATTCACCGAGTCGATCTTACGCAATATTCGATCCAACACTATAGAGGTTTGTAATGAATAAACTATTGACCGAACTAATCGGTACGTTTTTTCTGGTTTTGACAATTGGTCTTGTGGTTTCGTCAGGTACTCCACTCGGAGCCCTGGCCATAGGAAGTGTTCTAGTCGTGATGGTTTATATGGGAGGTCACATTTCTGGCGCCCATTATAATCCGGCCATCACGCTTGGCGTGATGATGCGGGGCAAAATTGAACGTGGTGAAGCCCTCCAATACATGGTGGCTCAGGTCGTAGGCGCAATCCTTGCTGCTTTCGTTTCGTTGCACGTTACCGGAGGCGATACCTTCGCTCCGGCTCCAGGAGCAGGTGCCTCAACGATTCAAGTGCTTTTGGCAGAATTTCTGTTCACATTTGCCTTGGTGCTGGTTGTGTTGCAGACCGCCACGAACGAAAAAACAGCCGGCAATTCTTATTTTGGTCTAGCTATCGGTTTCACCGTTATGGTTGGGGCATTTGCCGTTGGGGATATTTCAGGCGGAGCATTTAATCCGGCAGTAGGCATTGGATCCACGTTGGTTAATGCAACTATGGGTTCCGGCGGCTTCGGCGATCTGTGGTTTTACCTTGTTGGACCTTTTGCTGGCGGAGCACTGGCAGCCGTGGTGTATAAAATTCAGAGTGCCTAGGTAGCCCTTTTTGTGGTAGTGGCCGTACTC
This sequence comes from uncultured Bacteroidota bacterium, assembly GCA_937876355.1. Lineage (GTDB taxonomy): Bacteria > Bacteroidota > Rhodothermia > Rhodothermales > UBA10348 > UBA10348. Next base: position 1,621 of record CALFHN010000132.1, read on the forward strand.
TTTTAGGTGCGGCGAGAACTCAATGATGTATATATAGTGTACTAGGGCCGGCCGCGAAGCGGCCGGCCCTAGTATTTTTTGAGCAAAACGATGTTTTCCGGCACATGATATCACCCTTTGACAACAGCGTTTTTGGAGCTCCACCGGTGAATCCGGAAGTCGATAGGCCATCAACCTTCGACGACTTGAATGAGCTAGCGCCCCAAATTGTCAAAATTTGGCGCCTCAAAACAGGGGCCTGGCTTGGAGTATTGGCCATCATCTTCTTGGTTGTCGACATTGTAATTTTTTTCGATTCTGAAAAGAGCCTCCCATTTGGAGTGTTGCCCGGTCTCGTCGTGGTGATAGGCCTCGTCTTTACCCTGTGGATTCCAAGGCTTCGGTATAGATACTGGAAATATGCTTTAAGACCGACTGAGTTGGTGCTTATTCGAGGTGTATTCAACCGAGTCCACACGATAGTCCCGTTACGCCGAATTCAGCACCTAGACGTGTCTCAAGACCTTTTTGAGCGTGAATACGATTTAGGAAAATTGATCATTCACACCGCTGGGACCCGAAGCTCTGACGTTGTGTTGCCTGGTCTTAATATCGCCGAAGCAGAACGTCTTCGAGATGAAATGAAAAAAGTAATTACGGATGAAGCCCTCTGATCAAGCTCGGCGCCTACATCCCCTCACCCTGGTTCAACGGCTAATAGTAAGCTTACCTGGGTTGGTGTTCATTTTATTGCCGCTTTTTAAAGAGTCGGACGGGACAGCTTGGTTCAATCTGATCTTTGCAGGGCTGTACGCCCTATTCGTTCTGCCCTGGATCGCTGTCTATTATTTACGATTTCGCTATTGGATTACGCCTACCGAATTAATCATCCATTCTGGGGTAGTAACTAGGCGTGCACGCAACATTCCGATTGATAGGATTCAGAATATTGAAATCGAACAAGCTCCGCTGCAGCGGATGTTAAGGACCGCAAAAGTAGCCATATACACGGCTGGAAGTGCAAAAGCTGAAGGGGTTTTGGAATACGTATCGATCGATGAGGCGCGCCACATTCGAGCTAGTGTTAGGCAGATGCAGCAGGACTCGGGGTTGGACGTGCCCGAAAGTGCTCTACGGGAAGTAACGCGTTCCTTCGATGGGCAAAACGAGGGGAAACCATCTATTGGAACGCTTCCTTTGTTTCAAATGTCGGCAAAACGGGTGTTCATGTCCGGTGCGTTTCATTTTTCGCTTCTTTACATCGCTGGAATTTTCTCGTTGCTTCAATATGTAGAGCCGGACCCTACGGTTTTTCTTTCCTGGCTCCTTCGCGGGCCCCTAGAGCCGTGGAAGGCAACCATTGACGCCTCCCCATTTATTGCCATTTCTGTGGGCGTGCTAGTTGCCGTATTTTTAGGGTGGGCATCGGGCGTTCTGCTCACCGTCAATAAAAACTTTCATTTTACTATTTCCCTATCGGAGGCCAAGTTACACCGTCGTCACGGCCTTCTAACCCTTGCCGAGGGCACAATACCTCTCAAAAGGATTCAGAGTTTGATCATTCGAACCAATCCCATCATGCAGTTTTTTGACTACTACCGCTTGGAATTGCAGACCATGGGCATTGATCTTAAAGACGGCGGATTTCAGGTTGCGGCTCCCTTCGCTCGCCGCAGTGAAATCAACTTGATTTTGAGCGCCATGGGAAGGAATCCCTTTCCCTCCGTTTGGAATAGCGTTTCTCCGCTGACCATGCGCCGATTTATTTTTAGATACTCAGCGCTTCTGGCCATGATTCTGGCCAGCCTCTACTATTTCGTACCTGAAATTTTTCCTACTGCTTGGATCGGACTTTTGGTCTTACCCGTAATTATTGGGTTATCTGTCGCCAGATATCGGAATATGGGTTACGTGTTGGGGGACAATCAGTTGGCCGTAAAGAAGGGGATATTCCGACAACATGTCTGGCTTGTGCCAATCAACAAATCGCAAACTTTTTCATTAGGGGCCAATTTTTTCCAGCGCAGACTGGGGCTTCAAAATGTATATGTCGATACCGCGGGAGCATCTCCCATGATGCCAGCGGAATTATTCGACCTTCCGGGTGAAGCTGCGTATTCGCTCATAGAATCGTTGTACACTTCGTTCAAAGACGGAAAATGACAAGGACGGCCTTGTTTTTCACGATCTCCCAGCCTACTTGTCGTCTGGATTTTGAGGCAAGCGTTCGCGGAGGGAGCACAGTCCCAGGTACAATACGATAGGAATGGTCTTGCGCCTGGCGGGGCCCTGCAAGTCGATTGTGGTCCATCCAATGGACAGCGTCCACGCAGCCGGGCCTATCCAAGAAACCCACCATGGCATACGGCCAACTAAAAAAGTAAACAATCGCCCAGCCAATTGGGAGCCAATAATTTTTGCGATGGTGCCAAAAATGATGGTTTTGATGAGTCCCTGGACAATGACGATGTTGAAGGCTTCAATCAGCATGGGAAGGGCAAAAACCCCAGCCGACCGTTTTATAAAAGCGGCCGCTTTTTCTTTTTCAACCCCCAGTTCTTCCAGCATTTTTTGTTGTTCTTCGGCCGTCAAATCGGCAAATTGCTGAGTTGCATAGTCAGTGGCCACTTTTTCGACCATTTCTCGGTCAGTCGACCCTGTAGGACGTGCGACTTTTAATCCGCTCGCCACGTCCCGCACAATTTCCTGAAACGAAACACCCGGTTCAGAGCCCGTTATCGACCGGAATGCATAAGCCAGATCTGAACTTCCGAGGTACCTGAGCGATGACACAAATTCGTCTTGAACCGCCTTCCTTGATTCGACAGCATCTTCTTTTTCCAACGCCCCGACCAAATCCCCAAATTTCGCATCGTTTGCCAGATTGAACGGACTTTCCATCAAACCTGCCAAAAAGCGGTAGTCAGCGGGGCGGAGTATGGACAGGAAGTCGTTCATAATGATCTGGAAATGCTGAAATAGAATAAAAGCGGTTCAAATTCATTCGAACATTCGTTCGAACCGTGTTTCTGTACGCCAAATTTGGGACTACGGTTACGAAAATGTACCAAAATGTAAAGATTGATTTGAATTCAAAAACAAGCTCTCAAATCTATCTAATAGAATGTCTACTGAGGTACCTTGTCGAGGGCTTGTGATCCAAACGCATCTACCTCCAAACCTACCTGTGCCTCATGTCGAATTCGGCAGTTCATTCCTTACCCAACCAACCTTTCTCTAGGTCGAGCGGGCTCCTGATGCATATTTCGTCACTTCCTGGACCTTTTGGAATTGGTGACCTCGGTTATGAAGCCTATGCTTTTGCAGATTTTCTTTTGGTAGCCGGTCAAACGATTTGGCAAATCCTACCGATCGTACCGGTCGGACATGGGTATTCTCCGTATTCATCCCCATCCACGTTTGCTGGAAACACGCTTTTTATTTCGCCCGACTTGTTGCTGGAAGATGGTTTATTGGCCGCCGCCGACCTTGCGTATCCAAACCGCGAAGTACCGGGTTCGGTCAATTTTGAGAGCGCGTCCAAGTTCAAACGGACGGTCTTAAAAACGGCTTGGGATCGATTTGCGGGCGGTGGTTTTTCGGAAATAGAATCGGAATTGCAATCCTTTAAAGGTGCCAACCACGATTGGCTAACAAATTTTGCGCTATTTGAAGCCATTAAAGAGGTCCATGGAGGGCAATCATGGACAGAATGGCCAGCGTCGTTGCGAGATCGTGAACTTGTTGGAATAACCGACTTTGCACTGAAAAATGGGGATTTGATCGAAATGATCATGTTCCACCAGTTTTTGTTTGACAGGCAGTGGAGGGCGCTTAGGTCCTATTGTCACGAACGGCATATTGCGTTGTTCGGCGATCTGCCGATCTACGTTGCCCAAGATTCTGCAGACGTATGGGCCAATCGAAATCTGTTCTTTCTCGATAATGTTGGTCTTCCCGAAGTGGTTTCTGGCGTTCCGCCCGACTATTTCTCAGAAACAGGACAACGCTGGGGCAATCCACTTTATAACTGGGAGGTCATGAAGACGGATGAGTATAGTTGGTGGGTTTCTCGAATGAAGCGGGTATTAGGCCAGGTGGACTTGGTACGACTAGACCACTTCAGAGCTTTTGAGGCATATTGGGAGGTGCCAGCTTCTGAAGAGACCGCTATTCACGGGCAATGGACACAAGGGCCTGGAGCGGATTTGTTTGAGACCCTGACCAAACAACTAGGAACGCTTCCCGTCATTGCCGAAAATTTAGGCGTCATAACAAATGAAGTGACGCACCTGATGGATGCCTTCGGATTTCCTGGAATGGCAATTCTTCAGTTTGCATTTAATTCCGGGCCCGAAAACGCCTTCTTGCCACATAATTATTCGGAAGATATCGTAGCCTATACGGGCACCCACGACAATGACACGTTGCTGGGTTGGTGGACCGACTCCACCAGCACCGACTCCACCAGCACGCAAAGCGAGGATGAAAAAGTCCGTGAACGCAGTTATTGCGCCCAATATCTTTGTATAGACCTAGTCAAGGATGCTGAGAAGTCGAATTCTAGTTCGCATATGGGCGAAACCGGGCAAGCTCAGGACTTCACCTGGAAAGCCATCCGATCACTGATGGCTTCCCGCGCAAAAATGGTGGTCACACCGGTTCAGGATATCCTGACCTTGGGCTCACATGCGCGTATGAACACGCCGGGTACATCTTCCGGAAACTGGGGATGGCGGCTGGAAAAGCGGGCACTCACACCTGAAATCGCCGCAAAATTGGCCGCTCTAACGCTCGAAACGGATAGAAAACATTCAGTCTAAGGGTGTTCATCCGAACGAAACACCGCAACCGAATGGGACTCGACGGCGATCTGAGTTCCGGCCGGCGATGCAGATGGCGCGCAAAACAGCTCACATGCGGTCCACGAAAGCCCCCATGTCGGTAGAGTTATGGGCGCCGAATGAATGGTCGGATTAAACACAACCAAGAAGGTGTCGTCGATTAACGCTGCTCCGCCGGCGTCCAGGTCATCCAATCGGTTTCCAGGTAATATCAATCCAAACACCGAAAGTGCTGCATCGTGCCATTCATGTTGCTCAATTCGTCGGCCTTCGGGATGCCACCAAATGCCCTGCACTGTGTTTGAATCGTCTTTGCCGCCGTTTAAAAAATGGCGCCTGAAAAATGTAGGATGCGCCTTCCTAAAGGCAATTAGATCTCTACAGGTCTGTAGCCACTCACGTTTTTTGTCATCCAAATCCCAGTGGTACCACGTCAATTCGTTGTCTTGACAATATGCATTGTTGTTGCCTTGTTGAGTTCGGCCCAATTCGTCTCCTCCCAAGAGCATGGGGACCCCCTGGGATAGCATCATAGAACTAAGTAGGGCCTTTTTAACTTTTTCTCTGCGTTTTAGAATTTGGGGGTCGTTCGTGGGACCCTCTGCGCCCCAGTTGCGCGAGAAGTTGGGTTCGTGTCCGTCTCTGTTTTCCTCAAGATTGGCTTCGTTATGTTTGTTTTCATACGAAACGAGGTCCGATAGCGTAAACCCATCGTGGGCCGTTACAAAGTTGACAGAAGAGTTGGGACGACGTTTGCCAAACAGGTCACTGCTCCCGGCTAGCCTGGTGGCAAAGTCTCCCGTTTGACCCAAATCGTCCTTCCAAAAGCGGCGGACCGTATCCCGATATTTTCCGTTCCATTCGACCCAAGGCGAGGGAAAGGAGCCGACCTGATAACCGTCTGGCCCAAGATCCCATGGCTCCGCGATTAGTTTTACGGCGTTGAGAACTGGATCCTGCTGCAATAGCGTCAGAAAGGAAGCCTGCATGTCCACGGTGTTGTCCTCTCGGACAAGGGAAGTGGCTAGATCAAATCTGAATCCATCAACCCCCATCTCAGTAACCCAATACCTCAGAGAATCCGCAATCAGGCGAAGAACCATTGGATGACTGGCATCTAGGGTGTTGCCCGTTCCGGTAAAATCTTCTAAATAGCGAGGTTCAATGGTGTGTTTTCTATAATAACTGGCGTTATCAAACCCTCTGAACGATAGGGTGGGGCCAAAACGATTTCCTTCTGCGGTGTGGTTGTAGACCACATCCAAGATGACTTCGATCCCTTCTCGGTGAAGAGTTTTAACCATCGTCTGAAATTCTGCAATTGCTTGATCAGGCTTAGAAGCGTACGATGGTTCAGGAATGAAATAGTTGATGGGACTGTAGCCCCAATAATTGATGAGACCAGCGTCCAATAAATGTTTTTCAGACATTTTTAGATGGACGGGCTGAAGCTGGACTGCCGTAACCCCTAAAGATTTTAAGTGTTTTAATATGGGGTCCGAACACAGACCTAGGTAGGTCCCTCGTAAGCTTGGATCCACGTCCGGATGGAGCATCGAAATGCCTTTTACGTGGGTTTCGTAAATGACGGTATCCTTCCAAAGAGTATCTAACCGAGTGTCAAAATTCTGAACTGAGGTACTTTTTACTACACGCGCAAGAGCAGCATACGGAGCCGAATTGAGGTCATTAAAACTGGTATCATCTTGTTCAGAATAACCTAAAAGAGCATCATTCCACACGGCATCTCGGCCCAGTTTCTTAGCGTATGGATCGAGCAAGAGTTTGTGCCGGTTGAATCTGTGACCTGAATTTGGTTCAAACGGTCCGTCAACCCGGTATCCATACAGCGTGTCCGGGCTGGCCCCTTTTAGAAATCCGTGCCATATAGGGCCCGACCGTTCGGTCAACAAGAAGGACTCACAATCCTCGACATCGTCAGGTTTTTCAAATAAACAAAGTTGAATCGAAGTGGCGTGTGCACTGAAAACGGCAAAATTGATACCACCATCCCTTACAGTGGCGCCTAAGGGATATGGTTTTCCGGGCAGAAGAATCAACGCAATCGGGGAGTTGGTTTCGAGGAGGCAGAGCTAACGAAAGATACTGGAACTTGAAACCAAGGTATCGACAAAATCAGGCCGATCTGTGTCCTTTTTTCGAATAAAACGGAGCAAATCCCGTACTTTCCATCAACAATAATCAAGGTTATGCCGAAAATATCCCCGTTTGATCTCCACTTGTGGGGACAGGGTCGCCTTTTTGAAGCGTATCATACCTTTGGGGCGCACCCAAATCGAGGTGGAACGTGGTTTCGCGTGTGGGCGCCACGGGCGGATTCTGTATCCGTCATTGGTGATTTTAACGGATGGAATTCTGAAGCTCACCCAATGACAATGTCCGGTATCGGAATCGGAAAGTTGTGGGAAGTGTACGTCCGAGGGGCCTCAGTCGGTCAACGATATAAGTTTAGTATTTGCCGGGGTTCGCACCGGAATGACAAATCCGATCCCTTCGCTAGGCAAATGGAACCTCCAGCTTACGGCGGAAGCGCTTTGGAAGGTCTTTCTGGCGTAATCGCTGATTCGTCATTTGAATGGAGCGACCGCAATTGGATGAAGAACAGGAAAGGGCCTGAGTCGCTTTCTGAGGCTGTTTCGATGTATGAAGTCCATCTTGGCTCCTGGCGCCGGAAGGAAGATGGGGGCTTCTTCACGTACCGGGAATTGGCGGAGCCGTTGGCCCAGTATGTGAAGGAAATGGGGTTTACACATGTGGAATTTTTGCCCATACAAGAGCACCCGTTTTATGGATCATGGGGGTATCAAATAGTCGGTCCGTTTGCTCCAACCTTTCGTTATGGTGAGCCGGACGATCTGAAGTATCTCATTAACTATCTGCACGACAACGATATAGGGGTGATACTGGATTGGGTGCCAGCCCATTTTGCCACAGATCCGCAGGGGCTTTCCATGTTTGATGGTGAGCCATTGTTTGAATACGAAGATCCAATCATGCGCCATCACCCGGATTGGGGGACCTTTGTTTTCGACTATTCCCGCCCTCAAGTCCAGAATTATCTTATTTCGAATGCGCTCTATTGGTTAGAGGAATTTCATGTTGATGGACTTCGGTTCGACGCCGTTGCTTCGATGATTTACCGAGATTATTCCCGTAAAAAATGGACCCGCAATAAGCATGGTGGGCGTGAAAACTTGGAGGCGGTAGCTTTTCTAAAGCTGATCAATGAAACGGTGTTCTCTTCATTTCCCAACGCCATGATGATTGCCGAGGAATCCACGGCCTGGCCTGGGGTGTCGCATCCAACGTATAGTGGCGGTCTCGGCTTCCTGTACAAGTGGAACCTGGGCTGGATGCACGACACGTTTCAATTTTTTCAGGAAGACCCTGTCAATCGCAAATTTCATTATCACGGATTTACATTTCCATTGGTTTATGCTTGGGCGGAGAATTATTTGTTATCCCTTTCGCATGACGAGGTGGTGCATGGAAAAGGAAGCTTATTTGGGAAAATGCCGGGCGATGATTGGCAAAAGGCGGCTAATATTCGGTTGTTATTTGCTCACCTTTTCGGACATCCGGGCAAAAAACTGATCTTTATGGGGATGGAGTTCGGTCAGGGCAGGGAGTGGAGTCATGATCGTGGACTTGACTGGTGGCTTTTGGATAAGGACATCCATAAAGGGACACAGCTATGGATGAAGGCATTAAATATGCTGTATCGGGAGTCAAGCGCGCTCCAAAATGAAACGCAGAATGGTTTTGAGTGGATAGATTACAAAGACACGGCCAACACAACGGCTTCCTATCTGCGTAAATCTGAGGATGAAATCCTCTTGTTTGTATTCAATTTTACCCCTGTTCCTAGGCCCGCATACCAGGTTGGAGCGCCTCAAAACGGGACCTGGACGGTTATTTTAAACAGCGATGAGCCGCGGTTTGGCGGTAGTGGAACGGGTGCGATGGGAGCAATTACATCGTCAAAAAAACCTTTTCATGGCCAGCCAGCATCATGCCTTGTGGACCTGCCACCCTTGGGCGTGCTGGTTTTGAGATTCCAATTAGGGTGATGGAATTGTAGGGCCCCATTCAGCGGGCGGCCCCATACGGCGTGTTGGCCCCAATGACCACGGCCC
>CALFHN010000133.1 GCA_937876355.1 uncultured Bacteroidota bacterium
GAAATATCTTAACCTTTTTCTTAACCAAGTCATGATAAATATTCCATAACCTGTTGCACTACAATGTGTTAATAATTTTATATGTACCCCAGTCCTGGGCACCAAAATAGGTTCGGTTGATGCCGAATGAAAAAATTAATTAGCAGGATCGCACTTTTAGGCGGTCCTGCTTTTTTTTAGTCCTGACTGATTCCCAGAACTTTAGAATAGTAAAGAGGTCGGCCGCGCTCGCGCGGCCGACCTCAAAACAAGCTCCAAAACCAGTTGGGGGTGCAAAGACGAAGTCATTACGCCCTTTTATAATCGCTGCCTCGCCCCCGGGACTTAGCAGCAACGCTCAAGCTTACAGCGTGAACTTCAAGTTGAGAGCATACCGAGTGCCCATAAACCCAAATTGGTTGACTTCCCAAGGATATTTGAAGCGGCCACCAAGATCGGTAACCACATCGCCTTTGGTATCAATGACATCCGGATACACATCGAAGATATTGCTGATGTTTAATCCTAAGGTCACCAAATCACTCACCTTATAATCGACCATAAGGTCGGTCAAGATTTTGGCTGCAAATGTTTGATCTTTTGCAGCGTCGTCTGCATGTTGCCATGTCACTTCGCCAAAGCGTGTATTGGCAAGAACGGCCGTCCAGTCGCCGCGGCGATAGGTCACGCCAAAATGAATCTTATCGGACGGACGAGCCGAAATAATGCGGGACTGTTCTTTGCGATCAAACAAATCGACGTTTGCTGCTGCGATCGGAGCGGGCGTATTAACCTGACCCTGGATCTGAACGTCGTTGACGTTAACTCCAAGATTCAGGGTGTATTCGGCACCACCAGCTTCAAATGTGTAGTTGGTGACCAAGTCCGCTCCACGTGTTTGGGTATCAATGGCATTGGTAAAGAATTTCAACGAAGTGATATTAAAATTCGTTAACAGCCTTCCAACAACCGAATTCGGATCTGAAGAAGAAACGGAGCTTGAGTAAACGATGCGGTCATCTACGTCGATCTGATAAAGGTCGATCGAAACATACAGTCCGTCTTGAGGCTTCATCGCCAATCCAACAGTAAAGTTGGTCGCATTCTCTTCTTTCAGACGATCTACTTCTAGAGAACGAAGAACCGGGCTTTCATTGTTAAACGTTCCCTGGTTCGATACGGTACCACCTGAAACTAGAGTCTGAATGTTGCTCAAATAAATTTGATGCAATGATGGAGCACGGAATCCGGTGGAAGCTGAAGCACGGAAAGTGGCTTTGTCTTCCCAGAATTTTAAGCGTCCATTGATTTTCCACGATACGTTTTGACCAAAGTCCGAATAGTTTTCATAGCGAACAGCGCCGCCTACGTACAATTCATCAGAAGCGTCGAAACCGACATCTCCATAGACTCCCATGGAATAACGATTTTCGTTTACTTCGTTTTGAGGTTGTAAGCCCGGGAAAGATTGAGCACCGCCGCCATTAGCGTATGACGCCGCATCTCCTGCAAACGCTTGAAAATTTTCTTGACGGAACTCAGTACCGGCCGCGACCGAAATCTTGTTCAGCCTTCGGGAAAGGTCAAAATTCGTCACATTACTAGAAAACTCATATCCACCCACATTAAAGTGAGTTGGGCTATCAGCGCCCATATTCCGGTTAAGGGAGTTATTAACGATGAAACCGACAGCATTCGAACCAAAAGCATTCGATAGATCAAAATGCCAACCGTTTTTTATGCCTCGAACTCCGACCGCCAGAGAATTATCGTCGATATTGGTTTCAAATGTCGGCTGGAATCCTTGATAAAGCGTCCCGGCATCGTGGAGCAAATTGTGTGGATCTGGCACCCAATACGGTGTGCGATACAGTGCGTAGCTGGTACCTTTACGAATGGTTTTGCCTCCAAATGCATAAAAATTGACACTCTGGGACAATTGATATTCACCATTGAAAAACACGTCGCCGGTCGTCATGTTGGGCTCACCAATACGCATCCCCAGATCGGGATTCGCCTGGATGAAAGGATTGCTACTTCCGACGCCGAACAAATCATCTTTGCCTGGTTCTCCAGCGCGATTAGTCTCTTGAGAATCCAAGAAGGAGTGTGTCAAGTTTAGAAATCCCTTATCTCCAATGTTTAGACCGGTATTCAGGTTGTATCCCACATGAAAACCATCGCCTTCAGTAGTAGCACCGGAGAAGACATTTACTGTGGTCTGATCCGCGTTTTCTTTCAAGATCACGTTTATCACTCCAGCGATGGCGTCAGAGCCGTACTGTGCCGAAGCTCCGTCACGTAAGATTTCAACCCTGTCGATGGCTGCGGCCGGGATGCTTTTCATATCCACACCGACTTCTCCCTTACCAGGAGTATCGTTGATATAAACCAAAGCGCTTTGGCTCTTGCGTTTTCCATTCACAAGTACAAGCGTGCGGCTCGGGCCCATACCGCGCAGGTCCGCCGGATCAAAGTGTGCAGTAGCATCAGAAATTGTTTGCTGCGTGGAATTGAATGAAGGCACGGAATAAGCCAACATTTTATCAAAAGACAATTGACCTGTCGACAAGAGCTCTGCGGCTTTGATGTTGTCTATTGGTACGGGCGAATCAATCACCGTTCTTGGGTTAGCCCTCGAGCCAACCACAACGACGTCGTCAAGCGCGATACCTGCATCTAGCAGGATGCTAACTTCCGTTGCATTGGATATGACCACATCACGTGAATCGAATCCGATAAACGATACGGTTACCGTTACCGGAAACGAAGCGACGGAGAGGGTAAACTTCCCATTGAGGTTTGTTGCGGTTCCTGTCAAGGTCCCCGCAATCAACACATTGGCACCTGCCAGCGGTTGACTATTTTCCGCATCCAGAACACGTCCGGTGGCGGTTTGGGCGTACGAAGCAGCCGAAAAGGCTGCCAGAAATAACAAGGAAAGAAGGGTTCTCATGTATGCGTCCGAGGTATTGAAAATGATGAAGATGAGAATTACGCAATAAAGAGCTGGTATTCAAGCCGTGCCTTCAAATCCCTGAATTACAGCCAAAACCTCTAGTCTTCCCAGATCTGATAATATTTATGGCCTGAGCCTGTGTTGAAGAGAACAACTTTATCATCGCTTTGAATCCAATTTTTGGCCTTTAATTGCTCAAATGCTGCAAATGTGGCCGCTCCCTCTGGTGCCACAAACAATCCTTCTGCGGCTCCGATTCTTCGAGCAGCTTCGATCATCGCTTCGTCGCTGACGGTGAGTGCTGTTCCACTGCTTTCCCTGATTGCTTCCAAGATCAAAAAGTCTCCTACGGCGCCAGGAACGCGCAACCCGCTTGCTTTGGTCGATGCATTTTGCCACATTTCAGCATGTTTTTCTCCGCTTTCGAATGCCCGAACCATCGGAGCACAGCCCTCGGCCTGGACAGAAACCATTCTCGGCCGTTTCCGACCAATCCAGCCCATTTCTTCCATCTCTTCAAACGCCTTCCACATGCCAATCAGGCCCGTGCCACCGCCTGTCGGATAAATTAGAACGTCGGGAAGAACCCAGCCAAATTGTTCAGCGATCTCATAACCCATTGTCTTTTTCCCCTCTATGCGGTACGGCTCTTTCAGCGTGGAAACATCGAAGCGGTTTTTTGCATCGGGGTGAGCAGCCGCTAATCGACCTGCATCGTTAATCAGGCCGTCGACCAGGGTAACTTCGGCGCCCAATACTTCGCATTCCACAACGAAAGGCGATGGAACGTCCCTTGGCATAAAAACATGAGCTTTGAGTCCGGCTTTCGCTGCATATGCGCTCAAAGCGCCAGCTGCATTGCCCGCGGACGGGATAGAAAGCGCCTTGACCCCTCTTTCCAGCGCGCAAGAAACGGCCATTCCAAGCCCCCGGGCCTTGAAAGAACCGGTTGGGTTGCTCCCTTCGTCCTTTATGTACAAGAAGTCATGTTTAGCGGAGTGACCAAGCCGTTCTGCTTTTATCAGAGGCGTCCACCCTTCACCCAGGGATATTCGACATGCCGGGTCGCCCACCGGAAGCACTTCTGGAAATCTCCAAATGGAGCGCGCGCGATCGTGTAAATTTTTAAGATCAATCTTTGCGGCCGCTTTTTCTAAATCATAACGTGCTAGCAATGGTTTTGAACACTTAGGGCAGAGATTTAAAACCAAGAAGGGTTCAAAAGTATGATTACAACTGGGACATTCCAGATGGGTCAAAAATGACATAAAGTCGATGCGATTTTAGAATAAAAAATGGTCGTCGTATGGCCTCTCTCGATCATGGAAAGGCCTTCATCAGTTGGGCCTTATTCGTACATGTCGTCGGCATCGGCATTCGACAATTCAAGGATAAAACTGGCTAATTCGTCTGTCACGGCTGCAATAAAGGAAGCGCCTTTTTTAGAAGAAGATTTAGACGGATCGCCAACACCGGTATCATCCGATACTTGAGACCATTCGCGAGGAGCCCATACCGATCGATCTCGAAGGGCCGATATTTTAAACTGACGATCCGTTCCTGAGCCCGCTTCTGATAGGGGCCTAACGAGATCAGAAGCAATATGCATCATCACGCTTGTTTCCAATTCACCTGCGTGATCCCCAACATGTTCAAAATAATCCTTCCCAGAAACCACGGTCCACCAATTGGCGGCACAAAGGAAAACAGGCGAATCAGCCTGAAGCTCACGAATCATTTGTCTGAAGTCGTTCCCTCCATGCCCGTTCAACACGATTAACTTTCCCACTCCGGCATCTTCAAGACTTTGAATTAAATCGCTCAACACCATTGCCTGAGTAGATGGGTTGAGATTCATGTTTAACGAAATATCGCGCTGTTGTGTATGCACACCAAACGGAATGGCGGGAAGTACTACAACGGAGGCTCCCAACTGTGTCGCTTTTTCCGCGGCCTCAACAGCAATATGTTCTACTTGAACGGTGTCCGTGGCATAGGGCAGATGGTAATTATGAGCTTCTGTTGCCCCCCATGGCAATATGGCCACTTCAAAATGGGCCGACTGTACTGTTTTCCAAGTCATTTCCTTCAATTGTACAGACTCGGAAGATCCGTTTTTGCTCATTGTAGATTCTCTGTGGGTGGATTTTGAAGCCTAGGTAACCGGACCCCGGCTACACACGCTGCTAAACTGTTGAGTTTTTAAAATAGACCCTCTGGTCGTCATTACCCTAACAAATAAAGAGGCGCGCCGCGAATGCGGCGCGCCTCTTTATCAAAGTCCAAAAAACGAGGGCAATCAGTAAGGCGACCGGACCCTTCAAGACGACCGGCCCCTACCGGGCGACGAAGTCTTATCGACCGCCAATAGCCATAAATATTCCAACACGCGCGCTGAAAT
>CALFHN010000134.1 GCA_937876355.1 uncultured Bacteroidota bacterium
CAAGGCCAATGTTGTTCGCGTCCGCATCGTGATAGGCTCGACCCTCGCCACCAAGGTCGAAATGTTCAGCTTCAATTCTACCTGGAATCCGATGTGGGGAGCCCAAAAACGGCGATCCGTTACCCAATACCTTGATAAGCGTGCTGTCCGTTGAGACCAGATTTAAACCGTTCGTAACCGTGAGCTTTACCCAGTATTCGCCCGGCGTAGTGAACGTATACACCGTATCGGCGCGTGAACTCGTTGCCTGTGAGCCAATATCCCAACTAAACCGGAGCGGGCTTCCATTTCGGTCGAAGCTCGTGCTTCCTTTCAAATCAATGGTTAAAGGGGCTTTCCCAGAGGTCTTATCGGCCAGCAACAAAGCAACTGGAGCAATTAAATTCTCGATGAAGGTGCTTTCCGAATGAGTCTCATTCGGCCCGACGGTCATGGAGTACCCATCTGAGAATGAAATTAGTCGTTCCACGGAGCTGGCGTTATATCCCACGTAGGTGAGCTCGCCAGCTGAATTACGGAAAACAGAATAGGTAGCCGTGTTTGCCGTTATGTCGAGAGCTGGCCGACCCATTTTTTTCAGATTATATAGCCAGTGAAGCGTGTGCGCCCGAGATTCCCCATCAAACGGTTCATAATTGATATCTGCGTAATAGTAGGACAGCGCCAAATTGGGGTCAGATAAGGCTAAATACTCCCACAAAATGTCCTGCCAAACCACCGGCTGGCCACTGCGCTCGGCTACTATTTCATTGTAATTGGCCAGAACATAGTCAGGATTCCGGCCCAGATACAACGATCCACTCGTTATGGGAAGAATGTTGATGCCGTGTATAAATTCAGGATCGGCCCCAAACCACGTTGAATGGACACCTTTTCCACCCCAGACCATGCCAATAGCTACGTGGGGATATTGAGCTGGAAATACGGCATTGTCCACATCGAACCAATACTGGTCGACCGCCGAAGCTTCCGTCGTATAAAGAAATACGCCCAGGTCGCGGATCTCTTGCTGAGCCGTGGTTTCGCCCCATAGAATGACGGCAGAAGCAAAGTTCATGGATTCCGAACTTGATTCCTGGTTGTTACCGTCGCCAAAATCGCCGTGTCCAGCAGCCCATGAATGCCCTGCATACGCATCGTGAGACCGCAGAAAGGGAAATTGCGCATCAGACCGGTCCCAATTGTTTGAGTCCTTGATAATCATATTAACCATGCCTCCCCACTGCTCCTGAGACGCCCAATTGGCATCGTATTGGGCAATGGTCGCTGCGCTCCGAATTGCGTAACTGGAGTGGAAATGATGGTCATTGACTTGGTTATCCGCTCCAAATCCGGAGGGGTACCCCGTGAGCACGTCCCATCGGTCGATATACGTGTAGCCCTGCGGCCCTCCAGCAGTAAACCAATCTTCTAATCGCCTTTTGATTTCCGATAGGAAATAGTCGCGCTCCTCGGTTGCTCCAATCTGATCCGCGATATGCACTAGGCTTGAAAACCGGGCCATCGCTTTCCCATTATCGTAGGTGCCGCCGACGGGTATGGTTTCACTCGCTACGCTCCGCACCTTCGCAAGCAATTCAGTTTTATTGTAGTCCCCTCGGTCGGGCAACGAGGGAAGCACTCCCGAAAAAGGGAGCTGCGTGGAGAACGAGCTCCCAACGAGCAATTTCATCGCTCCCTTTGGGGATTGATAAGAGTATCCCGTGGGCGTTGCCGAGGTATTTAGCCACTGATGGCGGTACAGCGCCGTGAGGGTCTCATCCACATTCGTCCCAACGTTTTCCATGAGGACGGTCTGGTACCTATACGTTGTCCTCAGCTCGGCACCTGCTTCATCGTATTGCCACGAGACGTTGCTCCCTTTCACAAAGGCATAGGCATGGCTTCTAAAGAGTTCAAGCGTGGTCGGGTCCTTGTCGGGAAGTAAGGCAACAGACAGGTAGTCTTTGCCCGCTAGCGACGACCGAAACGTGCTCGTTCCCGTCCATTCGGATCCAGCAGGAGCGAAAAGGCCATAGTGTTTTCCAGAAACAGTGATGCCGAGCACTTCTCCCTGATTATACCAAACAGTCGCAGAGCTTGAGGCCGTAACTGTGGCATCTCCGCCAGCCATGCTGAAATATACATAAGGTAATCCGTGCCCAAACGTGGCTTCCATTGACTGAGAACCATTGTTCCACTTGGCCGTCACGGTCCAGTCTCCGTAGTCATGGGCAAGCGTTTGTGAGGCGGCTAAACCGGCTACGCCAACCGTGATTTGTGCCGAAAAAGGATACAGGAAGTCGTTTGCTGCAAAAGTTGGTTCCGATGTGTGCCCAATCTGAAGACCACTGCCCGTCGCCTTTAGATTTAGGGGATCGGCATACATGACATTTGAATGGGCGTCGCCATAAAACGGGTAGATCAAGCTGCTCCAGAAATCATTGGTCTGCATGGGCAGCGAGAATGATCCAGATACTTTTGGCAACACATTTTGGCCTTCGAAATTCTGAGGGCCAACTTCGCCGTTCGGCAACGTCGTGCTGTAGCTACCCGAACCGACCGGGACAACTTGTGCTTGCACTGGAACGCTGAGCATGCCAAGCAGAAACACTAGCTGAATGCACACCACCTGTATGGCCGTTTTCTTTTGCGGATGAAGGTTGGTCATAGGGGCGTTCTGCTTCCTGGTGGAGATCTGAGACACTTAAAAACACACTATATAGAGTTTTCCCGAGCATGTTTCGTATTTATTGGGTTTGCATGGTCTGTGAAGATGAAATGTCCTGCTTCAAGCGGGGGGAGCCCGCAACATGCCCTTGTTATCAATCACGTTAGCCAGCGCTTTGCAACGCTATTTGTCTTTATCCAAGGTAACGGCCCAATTCTGCCACCATTCGAGCACGGAGTAGTCGTCTTTGGGATTTTCCTTGAGCGGATTGGCCGTGATCGCAAGGGTTTTGCTATTTGGACTAATGTCAAAGAACATCCCGTTGCCCAACCCGTCAATATTGACCACTTTCTCAATCTTAGATCGGTCCAGTAAAAATGGATCTGTCGAGACGGGGAGTCTATATATCCCATCGTACTTGGCCAAGAAATACAAATATTTGCCATCACGTGACCATTTTGACTGGGACGCTTGATGAAACTGAATCCGTTCTCTAATCGAACCCGTCAACGAACGCACAATGAACTCATGCGGCCCACTTTCGTCTGACGTATAAGACAGAAAAGCACCGTCAGGAGAAAACGATGGATACCTTTGCATACCGATGGTCGTGTCAATAGCTACTTCGCTCCCATCAGACATGTTGTAGATAAAAAGATCTTCGTCCCGGGAGAAGGCAAGGAATTCTCCTGTCCTAGAGAAGGCAGGATCAATCGCAGGGCTCGCAATCAGGAGCTCTTCTTCACCCGGCGAATTGATGGACTGCTTGTAAATGCCTAAATCCCGGCCATCCCTAAAATCGAATCCGTGGTAATACAGGAATTTGAAATCGGTCGACCAAATGGCACCGGCACGGCCGGCTCCAAAGGTTCGTTTTTGTGGTTGTCCTGTCTTCAAGTCAACAAGGGAAACATAAAATTCGCCTTCTTTTTTAGTCACGTTGTCTAGAGCTATTTTTAATCCATCCGGAGAAAAAGACGGCCTGAACATGACTTCATTCTTCGGCGCTGCACTCTGCAAAACGGTGATGTTTTTCTGCTCAATGTCATACAGTGAAAGTTGAATTGTAAGCGTCTCTTGGCCAATGGAGGATGGGACATAAATAAAACTTCCGTCGGCTCCAATATGATAGGCATCAGTCGCAATTGGAGGAATCACTTGTTTTTGAGAGTTGCTGGTCGAAGTTGATCCCAATTCAAACCGCCGAGTATGTACGGACCCATTCTCTCCGCCCAGTCGATACGATAAAAAATCGCCAGGTATGTATCTGGCGTCTGCCAGACCGTCATCGATTTTTTCCCATTGTCTTGTTTCAAGATCTATGATAATGGCGGTTTCCTCAGAGCCGGGTCCACCGCCCATGCCCCCGATGGCCTTCCTTGTTCCCGGAATCATCGAATATGCGAAAAACCGCCAGTCCTCTTTCTTAGTAGAATCAGGAACGAGTAGAACACTAATGCTGTCGGTTTCCAAGTCGTAACGCCTGAGTTGTCCTCCATCTCCAGTGTACAAGAACGATGAATCATTTTCCCATACTGGGTTATTTCCAATATCGTAATAGGGTGTGGGTACCCGTGTTTGTAATGAGTAAACCGTTATGGTGCTCAACCCTTCTCCAAAAACGAGGCGAGTTCCATCGGGCGAAAAATGAGGGCGGCGCGCGCCGTTTCCTTTAGGAATGGAGGTAATTTCTTTAGTTGCGTTGTTTAACAAGAACAATTGCCTCGTTCCATCAGAGTCCCGACCCGTGAAGGCGATGTACTCGGAATTTGGCGACACGGTAGGCGAGGCCAATTCGGTCACGCCGGGAATATGGAGCTGCAATTTCAGAAGCGGCTTATCGCCGGAGACCTCACCAGGCATCGGCGATATCAGATATCCGATCACAAGGCAAACCAGGCCTAAAGCAAGCATCAAAGGCCATGCCTTTTTTACAGTAGAAGCCAGACCTGAAACGCTTGATTGGGCCTTCGATTCTGTTGCCAACCTTGGTCCGGTCGTAACGCGGGAAAGACCATATGTCGAATTCTTGCTCGTATCCACTGCTTTCAGATCGACAATGAGCTCCGTCGTCGACTGGTATCTCGCTCCGGCATTTTTAGCCAGGCATTTTGACACGATCCAGTCCATAGACACCGGTACATTCGTCCGGATGGAGGTGAGTGGCTCCGGATCCTCGTTCAATATGGAATAGACAACGGCTTGTTCATAGTCTCCGGGAAAGGCATTGCGTCCGCTGATCATTTCGTACAAAACCGTTCCCAATGCCCAAATATCGGTGCGCAGATCGACGGGTTCTCCTCGTGCTTGCTCTGGGCTCATGTAAGCGACCGTTCCAAGGGTCGAACCCATCATGGTCAGTTTGGTGGACTGTGCCGTCTGTGCAAGTCCAAAATCCAAAATCTTTGCTACGCCCTTTTTCGTCAGCATTACGTTGGCTGACTTAATGTCGCGATGAACAATATTCTTTTCATGTGCCGCCTCTAGACCCGACGCAATCTCAAGGGCAATTCTCAGGGCCTCATCTATGTTCATCGGCCCTGACTTAACTTTCGCTTCCAGCGACTCGCCTTCTATGAACTCCATGGCGATAAAGGAACTAGGAGCAGTACCGGGAGGCGCATCTGAGGGCGTCGCTTGATCGACTTCGTAAACAATAGCGATGTTTGGGTGATTCAGCGCCGCTGCCGCTTTTGCTTCTCGATCGAAGCGGGCCCGATCGTCTTCGCTCGCCAAGGCCCCGGCTGGCAATACTTTAATGGCAACGGTCCGGGCGAGTTTGGTGTCTTGGGCTTGGTAGACAATTCCCATGCCGCCGCGGCCAAGCTCGGCTTCAATCTGATAGTGTGATAAGGACTTTCCGACCATTAGACTAAACTTGGGAAAGAATATGAAGGACTAGCCACAATGTACATGATAGTTCTATCATGATGAACTATCGTGATTGATAACGGCTGGCGGATTTAAGGCGAGCGGGCACCCGCCTAACAGAAAGTAATCGTTTCCGACCGCTTCCGGCAGTTGTGCGAGTCCGCAATATGCGCTTG
>CALFHN010000135.1 GCA_937876355.1 uncultured Bacteroidota bacterium
GTCGTGTCCGGAGGAGGCGTTCGTTTTTCCACAAGCGCTTTTCTAGTCCTCTCTGCGGACAGGCCTAATGGTTTCCCTCGGTATTCGCTGGCAATTTTTACAAAGATATCTTCCACATAAAGGGAATCTCGCTTTTCGTGAGCCTCAATAAACTCATACTTAGGTTCAACTTGATCAGTATTCACCTGAGCTTTTCCCACTTGACCTGGCCCAACCGGAATACGATCTTTTACGTCCTGTGTAGCCACGTTTATTTCTGCCTGGACTCCAGCGTTCAATGAATCAGACTTGACCGCCCCCAAAGAGTCAGATGGGACCAGCACGGAATCAGGCTTCGAGGAATCAGGCTTCAAGGAATCAGGCTTCGAGGAATCAGGCTTCGAGGAGTCGGGCTTCGAGGAGTCGGGCGGGACCGACACCGAGTCAGGCAACGCCTCCACCCCATTGTTATCAATGGTCAGGCTGTCCGCGTTTACAGCCAAAGAATCACTGGGTGATAAAGTCTCACTCTCCATTGCCGGTACTAGAACATTTTCGTCCTCCACTACAGATGGGGCGACAGTCACATCGCCGGGTGATGGTAAAATTTCCATGGGCAACGTGTCGTCTTGAATCAGAACAGAATCGCGTTCAACCCAAGAAAATTTCAAAGGCCATAATTTGTTCATCCTCTCGCCCGACACCGAAACCGGCAAAGCAGAGTAAATTTTGATAGAATCGGCGCCTGCCCATGTCAAATGAGTCGTCGCAGCCGCCATCAATGCCTGACCGCTTTGGTCGTAATCCTTCCAATCGGCTGCGGTCTCTAAAAATCGGTTAATCGCTTCTGTAGCTGAGGAATTGACCGCAAACAAATAAGCACCTTCGTACGCTTGAAGTGCCAATTGAGTCGAGTCCGTCTCTGCCCTTTCGATGCGAGCAAGTCCAAGGCGATCCCGAACGTCATCCGAAAAATCTGAATCGGGGTATTTGTCAAGGATTTCCCTGTATAGTCTTTCTGCCGATTCGTCGTCTGACAATGCCCTCTGAACTTCCGCTAACGCATACAAAGCCCGTTGAGCAACGGGTTGTTCTGAATCCTCCTCGATAACGATTCTATACCAGACAGCGGCAGAATCCGGCAAGGTCATTGCCAAAAATAACGTATTTCCCAACTCATATCGGGAGTTAGCCCTAGACGTTCGCATGGTAGCCTGAGACGTGGAATCGCGCGGAACCTCGGCCGTACTCACGGTCGGTAATTCTCCTTCCGGGACAGCGTCCACTCCTTCCAGCTCTTCTTGGATATCTTCAGCTTGCGATGCGCTCGACGACGAAAATGCAGCACTGCGCCTCCAGTTAGGAGCCAATGCACGTCTCCCCCATGTGTTCTCAAATGTTGCCCTTCCCTCTTGAATCCGAACGGGGCTTTTATGAAATAGGAATCCGTCCACCACGCCGTCGGTGTCATTAAGACCAGGCACAATTTTTCCTGGAGCTAAGCCTGCGGTCGATCTCGGATCAAACGTAACTGTGCCCGACTGAAATGATTGTAATTTTTGTCTTTCATCCAACACTCTGCGTTGTTCAGCCAATTCTGCAGCACGAAGCTTGCGAATTTCTAAGACCTTTGCTTCGAATTCAGCTTCGGGCATCTCTCCCAACCACAACAAAGAATCATACCGAGCTATTTCTTTAAACACACGCGAAAACCGTGAAAAACTGACTTTTAGCTGATTGGCATCGATAATGGCTTCCGGGGCATACTGAATCTGGGTTGCGGAGTAGGAACTTGAACGAATTCGAGATCGAGCGGTCGTCGACGTTTCAAGAGATGCGGATGCAGTATCAAAGTGTGCGGCCGCCATCACAAAATCTTTATCAATGTCTCGGTACAACTCACCTAGGGCGTAGTGAATTTGCCCTTTTAATTTTACAGCGTTGCCGAGGGCGTTTGGATCGTATAAAAGTTGATCATAAATATCAAATGACTCGGTATCACGGCCGATATATTGCCAAATTTTCGCCTTGAGCAACTCCAATTCTGCCAGATTGGAGAAGTTTTTATCGTCCCTCTCCATTTTTCTTAATTTGGCAAGTGCATCGTCGGCATTGAGGTGTTTACCCGCCACTCGAACAGCGCTGTAACCTGCCGCATAGTGTAATTCATACTCTGGAGTGAGATCATCCACATCCTCGTATGCCTTGACAGCCTCCTCGTAACGTCCCTGCTGTTCAAGTACCTGCCCAAGTAAATACTGAGCTCTTGCCGCGATTCTTTTATCCTTTACCTGTCCAATCGAGGAACTCAAATAGTCGCTCGCTTCTTTCCACGCCGACAACTTCACTTTCAGTTCAGCCAACAATAAACTGTATTGGCTAGACCACTTCGTATTCACGTCTTCCTTTGCCAACGCAAATAGGATTCCTTTTTCGGCCTCGTCTAAAGCTCCACTTGTTATCAAAGACCTTGCGTGCCAAAATGTAGCTTCATCTACGAGAGATGTATTAAGCTCGATTACCTCTTTGAATTTTTGGGTCGACCCAACAAAGTTTTCCTGATAAAAATACGACTTGCCAATAAGTAACAGCGCGTCGTCGACCCATTTTGAATCCGGATGATTTCGGAGTAAATCAGCACTTTTTAATACTGCGCTGTCGAAGTCGCGACTGCCGGTGCCCGCAGTACGCTCATAAATCGGTAAATACCGGACACGATCTATGGGTGTCTTAGCTTGTGTAAGGGTTTTGTACCCCTTGTCAAACACTTCCCGAGCGTTGTAAAACGTGTTGTAGTAGGCTGTAAAATTATCATACCGGCTGCTTACAAACTCGGGTGGTTTGCAGCCAGCAAATAGTAAGCTCGCCAATACGACAAACAGACCAAACTGAATAGGCCGGAGAAATAAAGAGATGTGCGTACGCAAAAGACGCATATAAATCACGACAGCAGGTAAATCCGCCAAATGGTTTAAAAAATGGTAGCGGTGTGGCTGATCGGTTTCGTCTTTAGTTAAAGAATACTTACTAAAAGCATATTGGTCCGGCCTTTTGCAGGTAACGGCATACCTGCCGTTAAGATCACCGTGTCGCCGGTGTCTGCCAACCCCTGTTCCTTCAATACGTCATGGACCATGGCAATGCCCTCGTCCGTATCGGACTGAAAAGGAATGTAAAATCCTTTTGTTCCCCAAGAGAGTGCCAATTGCCCTAAAATCCGCTTGTCATCAGTGAAAGCGTACAGTGGCACGTGTGGCCTATGCCGGGCTATAAACCGTGCCGTCGATCCAGAAGAAGTAAGGCAAACTATGGCCTTTGCATTTACCTCGTGAGCCATAAAATAGGCCGTTTGCGAAATTGCTTCAGTGGTAGTAGGGTTGCCAATGGAACGTATTCGCGTTATTTGCTGCTCAAATAGCAAAATCTCGGCTTCGATGATTGTCCTGGACATCACTTCAACTGCTTTGACCGGATGAATTCCAACCGCCGTTTCTCCAGACAACATGAGCGCATCGCTTCCGTCAAGCACCGCATTAGCCACATCACTGACCTCCGCTCGTGTTGGGCGAACGTTTTCAATCATGCTCTCCAGCATTTGGGTCGCCGTAATTACCGGCTTCGAAGCCCGTCTGGATTTGGAAATAATCCTTTTTTGCGCAGCTGGAACCTTGGAAAGACGCATTTCAATTCCCAAGTCTCCCCTTGCCACCATAACCCCATCTGATATTGCAATTATTTCGTTGATACAATCGAGTGCTTCTGGCTTTTCAATTTTTGCTATAACCATCGGCCGATGTTGAGCTTTTCGAATAATATCAACCAGCTGTTGTACATCCTCTGAAGACCGCACAAAAGAAAGGGCCACGATGTCCACTTTCATCGACAATCCAAATTTTATGTCGGCAAGGTCTTTTTTTGTCAGCGCGGGTGTAGATGTTAAAATATTTGGTAGGTTAACTCCTTTTCTGGATGAGAGAGTGCCTCCAACGACAACCTCTGTAATTACATTTTTTCCTTCGAAGCCAACTACCTTCAATTCCAAATTTCCGTCGTCTAGCAGTATTTCCCCGCCGATTGACACGTCGTCCGACAACGAAGGATAACTCACATTGATAATTTCACTTGTGCCAAATTCAAGCGGCTCTGACGCAATGGTAAGTTTTTGACCCGCGACGATTTCAGCGGAACCTCCTGTCATCAATCCAACGCGCAATTTGGGACCTTGCAAATCCTGAAGAATGGCTACGAATTTGTCTTCCTTTTTCGAAGCACTACGAACTTTTTCGATCAGCTCTCTATGATATTCGTGTGTCCCATGGGAAAAATTGAGCCGCGCTACATCCATGCCAGCACGAATTAAACCGCGAATAATTTCTTCGGTTGATGAGGCAGGGCCTAATGTGCAGACAATTTTTGTTCTACGATCCATCCGAAAAGAACCTTCTCTTTAATATTGGTTTGGTATACGACTTGGGTATACGACTTGGGTATACGACTTGGGTATACGACTTGGGTATACGAAGGTACCGCATTCTAAATATTCAAATGTGATTCAAACCGTTGAAGTCTAAATTTTTGGTGTTCAGCCCTCGGAATACACCGTTTGGCAAAAGAAGGCAATTTATTTCAATTCGGCTGTATCTCTTGGGTTAATTCTCCCGTAGCAACGCTTATTAAAGGAACGATATCGGAAGGCTTCATCCGTTCCTTCACGTTTTCAGACTTGGGAGGGTCAGTACATGAAAACGAATACATCTCTTATTGCTTCCGCTTGTTTATCAGGCTTTTTGATGGTGGGTTCCACCACAGCAAACGCCCAGTCGGGTGCAAATGACTCGGATCTTGCCTTTGAAGATTCGCAAACGATTTCTGTCGTCCAGCAAATCAATACGATTGAGATGGACGGCCAAAATTGGATTAATCAACTTGGCACTCAAAACAGGATGGTTCTCAGTCCTTTGGAATGGGAAACATTTGGCCAAGCCGTCGAAGACGGGCTAAAATCAGACAATGTCGGCGTACAAAGCACTGCACTACGTCTGATTATTGAATACAAAGACCAGTTTCACCTTTCAAGTTCTGCCGTTGTCTCGGTCATGCATTTATATCGGGAAGGTCAATCTGAAAAAGTCCGACGCATGGCAGTCGTCTCGCTTGGCAGTATGAATAGTAATTTAGGAACCGGGTTCTTGGAACGATCTGTACAATTCGAGAACTCTGCTAACGTCAAAGCCACTATTCAGGCCGTATTGGCGGGTATTGAAGCCAAGCCTCTTTCTTGATTTAGGTTTTAGTTTCAAAGAAATTGACAGGAGGGCTGGCCGTAAGGCCAGCCCTCCTTTTTTGGTTTGGTCATTCCTTTCTTTTAAATGGAAAAAACGACCTTAACTCACCATATGGAGACGCGGACCACTCACATAAACGGAAAAAGCCCCTACAACGCACAACAGCTGTAGGGGCCTTCCTGTTTTTTATCTCCCTCTCGCAAGAAATCCGTTGCCACACACCATTTCATTCGAGTAGATATACGGTCCAGACAAAGTCCGTTGGTAACGACCGTATTTGAAATACGAGAGTATTCAATTATCGTTACACCGCAAGATTCAAAAAGGCCTAAGAATTTGCACTTTTGTGAGAATTACAGATAAAACAGTTTTAAGACAATTTTATCGGTTATGTTTATATTGTAGTCGATTTAAAAGAGAATTAAATGTTGTTATCAAAAACGTCTGAATATGGTATTCGGGCAATGTTACATCTTGCAGGAATAGGTGGGAGAGAATATGTCTCGGTGAAGCGAATTAGCGAGACATTGGACATTTCCTTCCATTTTTTGACCAAAATATTTCAACAGCTAGCGCGGGCTGGACTAATCTCCTCATACAGAGGACCAAATGGCGGCGTTCGCTTGGAGGGAGACGCCAAAACCATCACTTTGAGGGCCGTAGTAATTGCCCTAGATGGCCCTGACCTCTTTACAAAATGTGTTCTGGGGCTTCCGGGCTGTACAGAAGATCGCCCTTGTCCTCTTCATGACCATTGGGCCACCTCTCGAAGTGAAATTGAAAATATGCTTGGCGAAAAATCTCTAGACGAGGTTGGACAAGATCTGCGATCGGGCGGATATCGCCTGAAAGCGGGTGCAGAGTGGACGGGTTCCTAAGACGATCTGTTGTCGAATTGAGCAAAATTTGTGTTGAGCAAATAAAGAGGCCGGCATCCGAAAGGATGCCGGCCTCTTTACATTCTAGCCTATTCACGAGCTAGCCTATTCACGAGCTAGCCTATTCACGATCAGGGTTTGACCTTGAATGCTTAACCTTCGCCACGTAGATACTCTACGATTGCACGGGCTTCAGCTTCTGGGATTCCCAGGGGAACCATAGGAACCGCATATTCAGCCAACAAAGCCTGAGCGTCCGGATGACTTTCAAGCATTCCTGTTGGGTTCATAATCATGTTCATCACGTAAACTGGCGAACGACGATCTAAAACACCTGCAAGAGCTGGACCGATTACCTTGGCTTCCAAAGAATGGCAAGCGGTACATTTGGCGCCGAAAGCAGCTCCGCCTTCTGCTGCCAAAACAGCATCGTATGCTGCCAATTCAAGCGCCGTTATCGGGCCAATCTGAGCTTCAAGTGAAAGCCCGTCGTCTGTCGCTGCAGTTTCTGCTGCTGCGTCAGTGTCGTCTGATTTTTCCCCGCCACATGCGGAAAGTCCGAATCCTGCTAGAAGAAGCAAGATTATGTAGAGTCTGGCGATTTGCATTCGCGGCTGCCTCAATTATCGAGTTTTATAAAATTTACAGTAGTGTGAACCCATGAATTACGGATCCTACTACACGTTCTCCCAATTTCCGAAGCATGTAGATGCTGAGCAACGGTTAAAATCCGAACTCTTCAATAATTCAGAATGAGACTAAGGTTATGACGACTCCGAAATAATCTTAAAAATCCTTATATATTCGGGATTTAAGGGGTATTTCTTGATAAGCTGACGCAAAATGGGGATTGCCAAATCCGTGCGATTTGTATTGAGATACAAGGATGCCAAGTTTGCCAAGGCCAATTCCATATCTGGAGACAAGGCCAATGCGGCTTTAAAATCTATTTCAGCACCCTCAATATCTTGATCCATGAGACGTGCAAAACCGCGATTGTTAAGTCCATTTTCGAATAGAGGATTCCGTATCAATATCTCATCATACACGGTGATTGCCTCTTGAATTCTGCCGGCCTGAGTAAGCGCGACGCCTAACTTATCATTGAAACGAAGATGATCCTTTCCCAAGGCAACAGCCTTTTGATACCAAAAAATAGCCGTTTCAAATTCGGCGACGTCCGCAAACGCTTCTCCAATTCTATAGTAGGTCCACGCATCTGGTGCTAAATCTCCAGAGGAATTAGCTGCCTGACGAACCGAGGCGTGATCCCCTTGAAGATGCCAAAGACGAATCCAAGATGGAAGAAGGTTTTGCAGCCCCTGACGTGTTGCCCTGTCAAGGAAGACTTTTGCGGAATCTAGCATTCCCGGCCGGTCGGTAAACTGCTCGAAGTACGTCAAAAACCCTTCAGCCCGGACGTGACTGTTTGGATTTGGGTCAATGAGCGACGCCAATCGAATGAAACGAGTCTGATCCCCCGCATCCTTTTGACTTAATCTGCCAGGTACCCGAATGAAATGATCTGTAATGCGAATATTTGGAATGTCAGTGGAGGAAGACAATGGCATATGGCACGAGGCACACGCCGCGGTAGACGTACCTGCTACCACGCTCGGATCCGTACAAACCAGGACTTTCCGCACCCCACTCGATCCAGATCCGGAACCCGGACCTAGGTCGGCCTGGACTCTTTGGGCTGCTGACGCACCCACCCCGCCTCCATGGCAATTCACGCATGTCGCCGATATTAGATCAGCGCCAGCTTCTTCGATTGGAGAATGGGGATCGTGACACGTAATACAGGTTATTGGATTAAGCCCAGATGTCGGCTTCCAAGACTCCAAAAAACACGAACTCATGGCCAATCGATCCGGATGCGAGGCCATGATAAAATGAGTGGTTGAATCGGGCTGGCGCGGCCAAAACACGTTTTCGTGCGAAGCCAATGCTTTTCCGGGTCTCCAATCCAAAGCGGCCTCCCCTTCTGCCAGAACCGTCACTCCCTGCATATGACAGCGCTTGCACACGTCTAGCTGTAACTCTGGACTTAACTTTCCAGGGTTTACGATCGAAAAATCGATCTCTTTCGTGATATCAACAATGATTCCAGCCTGTTTTTCCTCAGTATGAATGGAGCCCGGACCGTGGCACTTTTCGCAATTAATACCCTCTGGAACGAATTCAAATCTATTTTCAGAACCCTTGACAAATTTTGGTTGACCATTGTGGCAGGCCATACATTCTTCCGTAATAACCCTGCCAAAACGGTAATTATTACCCTCCTTTTGAAATTTCGGAGCTAGTCCCCATTTGCCGTCTTGAGCATACCACGTAATCGGAATCTGGTACAAGAATCCGTTTTCTTCATAGATATGGGAGTTGGTGTGCTGGCCGGATCCAACTATATAGTCGATCCTCTCGACTCGAGTGTGTAGCGTGTCCTTACCAGAAAGTCGGTATTCTCTAACAAAAAGCCCTTCACCGCGAGAGAACGGCTGATAATATAGATCGTCGAAATCGGACCGAATGGGTTGTACGTCTTCCCACTTGGCATCAGATAGGTCTTTTTCGGCATGTCTGAAAGACCGTCCCATTTGGGATCGCACAAAAGAATCGTGTTGCGATTGATGACATGCGCCGCAGGCTTCTATTCCCACAAACTCGGCATCTGGACTCCAGGGAGCGTACGATCCGGATGTGCTCCAAACTTTTTGCTCGGGAGTCGAACACCCTGAATACGCCAGGAGAATCAGGACCAACCCAATACAAATGAGTACAGGACTGGTAAATAACGACTTGACGTGTTGAAAACGGGTCATGGATTCAAAATCTTCGAAGGGGCCGTGTTGGCCCTCCTTTACCCGAACCCAAACAGATTGTTCAACTTTTAGAAATTTACAATCGTGGATAAATACGCCCAAAAACCAGTGTCTTTTCCACCGAAGTCGTCGCCGGGTACAAATGCCGAGACCCCTCCAACAATGCTCATGGCCTTGTTGTATGCGTAATTAAGGGTAAAATCAATTTCTTGGCCAAGGGTGCCATCCACTCCGGAAAAGGCCTGGGGGGACGTAAAATGATGAACAGCGAGGGCTAGGGATGTTTTGTCATTTGTTTTCATAGTTACCGTAGCCGCGACATCTTGCAGCCCTCTAGCAAAGGAGCCCGCACCAACGAAGTAGTCCATAAACCCGTAAAATTTATGATTCGTGGCAAATAACGTATCAAAGTTTTTGATGTCGCCATCTGCTGGGTCATCGTCACCCGAAACCAACGTGAACAAAGCACCCAATTTAATTCCCCTTTCTTCGCTAACGAGATAACCGATTTTGCCCGACGCAAGGCTAGCAGCAATCGAACCTAACTTGCCGGTTGCCGCTTCGAATTGATCTCCCATTTGATAATACCCTTCTAGCTCATAGTCGAATTTCGAAGATGAACCACTCCATGTGGCTCCTAGAGTGAAACGCTGGAGCATATTCTCCCCATCGTCAACTCCGCCCACAACGGCATTGGTTTTGTTGTCCATCAAAATCAAAGCTTCGAAGCGCGAATCCTCGTTAACTGGCAAGGCCCCTACTATTCCAAACAAATTGTCCCCATCTGTATTTCCAGTGTTGCCGATAAGCCTGGCAGCAAAGAAGTCAAACGAGGCACTTTCTGCCTGAAATCCAAATCTTGCTGCGTCAAAAGTCCGGCCGACATTATGCCAACCTACAGCTCCGACTAGGCGCTGATTCCCAATATTGATCTCTTGGCGTCCGATTTTTGCACTGAGCTTGGTGTCAAAAACATTGCTCACACTGAAATACGCCTGATGAACGTCAAAAAGCGGCGCATTACCATCCATTGTACCCCTTGCAATAGCGGCATTTTCTCCACCCCACGTACGGGAATCTTGGAACTGGACAAATGCCTTCACATCGTCAGTAGGATTAACCCCGACATTGAGTCTGGTACGTAAAAAGGTATAGAGTGGATTGGAAACATCTGCATTAAAATCTTTTGCAGAATATTCGGTTCGTTGTCGGATTTGCCCTGAAATTGCAAATCGGTCCTGTGTCTGTGCCACTGAAGCATCGACCAAGAGTAATGTGCACATAAGCACAGAAAAAACCATGGAGACGTGTAACGAGCGATTCATACATTCAACCGATTAGAATTGTCAAAAGATCAGACAAGATTGGAGCCTGAGTAGACGTTTTCAGTCTTGATTTGACAAAATAACAAAGAAAACTTATTTAAGAGTACTTTGTCTTCTTTTTGATAAGACTTTCACAGTTGGGACGATATATACGCTGCGCGTTCCATCAATTCAGTGCGGTTGGGAAATTCAACCAACAGCTCCTCATTGAGCGAATTGGCATCAAGCCATCTGCCCGTTTGCATGTACAAGATGACAAGTGCGTCTCTTGCTTCGGACATTCCCAGGACTGCGGCGCTTTTAAGTAAGATCTCGGCCTCGGATGCCTCTTTCATTTGTTGAAATGCCAGTCCTGCATTGTAGGCCTTGCGCGCGTGAACAGGGTCAAGCCGAACAGCCTCTTTTAAAACAATTGCCGCATCGGGCATGCGGGTTGGATCTTCGGCCAGAAAGAGACCAAAAAGATAGAGGACATCACTTCGAATCGGGCTTGGCAAAAATGCCGCCTTCCTGAAGGATTCTTCAGCCTTCCGTCGCCAATTTATATACGCCGCTGGATCCGTGTTTTGAAACGTTTGTGCTGCTCGTCCCCTGAATAAAGCCATTTCCATCCATAAATCGGCCGAATTAGAGTCTATTTGCACCGCCCAAGTAAATTCTCGATCGGCCAATTCAAACTGATTTAGGCTTTCATTCATTCGGCCTAAGTTCACGTGAGCCTCTGGTCTTTCAGAGACCGCATGCTGCGAATCAACATATTCTTTGAGGGCGCCGGACGAGCTTGTGGCGCTCCAATCAGTGGTTCCGAATGTCAACGCCGTGGCTACCGCTTCCATTCGAACCCACCGGGTCCCATGTTGAAGAAAAGCGGAAAGATCCGGTCCTGGAAGCATGCCCACC
The DNA here is from genome assembly GCA_937876355.1 of uncultured Bacteroidota bacterium. GTDB lineage: Bacteria > Bacteroidota > Rhodothermia > Rhodothermales > UBA10348 > UBA10348. The sequence goes on from CALFHN010000135.1 coordinate 11,190, forward strand.
CATTCCCGTAGCGCCCTTAATGCCCCCACAATTTCGAATTCCGAATCCGATTGAAGGCCTATCATCACCAATCGGACGGCTTCGGGATCTACAGAACGTCCAAGTCTGGACAACAAACTTCCTTTGCTTAGGCGAGAAGCACTCGAATCCGTAAGTGCCGCTTGGGCCAATTCTAGCGCATTTTGCTCGCCCAAACTGAGCGCTTTTGCTGCACGTGCGACCGTGTTTTGATGCTCAATATTGACAGCTGGGTTGCTTGACCGTAGAACAGAAATCGTTTGATTTGCCCACGATGCCGACCGGTTTGGATGGCATGAAGCACAAACGTCAGGCGATCCTAGATCTTTCGAAAGAACGGGATCAGGGATTCCAAAACGATGATCCCTACGCGGATCCACCCCCATATAGGTCCGGGCAGGCATGTGACACGTAACACATTGCGCTGCTTCAGTATCCGGGATATGGCCGGTGTGAATGGAGGTGTCAAATACCTCGCTTGCATGGCAATCAACGCACAATGCATTTCCAATACGCTTCAGCTGGCCGGAATGTGCGTCGTGGCAATCGCTACACGTCACCCCCTTTTGCGCCATTTTGCTTTGAAGAAAAGAGGCATAAACGTAGACCTCCTCTCTAATCTGGCCATCCCCGAAATAAAGGGAATCTTCGAGAAGTGATGGAGCATATTGGTCTAGGTACTCCGCTTCATGATCGAAAGACTCCGCAAGTCCAACTCTCCGTGAATGGCATCTCGCGCACATGTTGACTTCGACCTCCAACGCCCTTGTGGTAGGCCGGCCCACACCGGGAACGACGTCCTCTTTTACCGCCGTGACGAAGGGATCCGCACCATTTTGTGTTTCGGCCCAATCAGAGTGGTCCCTCCCCGGACCGTGGCACGCCTCACAACCAACCGTAAGCTCTTCCCATGAGGTCTCATACGAATCCGTCGCGAGGTCATAACCGCGTTTTAAGCCAGTGGAATGGCAATCCGAGCACATGTAATTCCAGTTCAAATGGGCCGATTTCCAATTGAGTGCGTCGCCCTCAGGCGTGGGCTCGTCGGGGTAAAGGGAATACCACTTTTTGCCAATCACATCCCACGCTACAGTAAGTGCTTGCATGCGAGAACCATGCACTGGCAGCAAATATTGCTGTAGCGGAAAATGCCCAAATGTATAGGAGACACCTAGCGAGTCGCCGTTGTAGACTACGACGAAGGTTGAATCGCGCTTCGTAAAGGCATACTGGTCGCCGAAGTGATCAAACTCAGCTTCGTCAAAGTCGCCTAGGACCGTTTCCGAAGTCGGCAACTGCATGGCGCGCATATGGTCTGAGGATTCCCACGCCGCATATTCGCTGGCATGGCAGGAACTGCAGGTGGCGGATCCGACGTACTGGGACGCCGGACTTCCGCACTTCGAAAGCACTAAGACCGCAATAATACCTATACACCAGGTTCGGAACCCGCGAACAAAAAAGGTCATTTGGGCTCCTGATTCAGCTTATAGATCTATTTGGCGCTTTTTAAGCATAAACAAGCCTTCTCGACTAGACGTCACGACCAGGGTCCCGCTTGGGAAATATGGATAGTTACTCCAAGAACCACCACCTGTTCGGTCGTTGCTGACCGTGTCAAAAAACGCAACTTCCTCGGGCGATTCTGGATTAGAAATATCCAAAATGCGAAGTCCAGCTACGTAGTTTGATTGATACATCAAATTCCCTTTGACGTAGAGGTTATGGTCAGTGCTTGTTTCGGTTGAAATATGTTCGCCCGTCAAGATGGGGTCGTCCAAGTCTTCCAAATCAAAAATTAGCGTCCTTGTGCCCTCGACTAGGCCTTGCGGCTCGTCGCCCTCGTCATTGATGTAGAAGTAGCGTTGATCCTCTGTAAGCCAACCCTGATGGGTGTAGGCAATGCTTGGGTAGGTGGCGATTGAAATAACAGCCGGATTCTTTTTGTCGGTCACATCCGCGATAGAAAGCGCCGTTTCATTCGAACCAAGACAAATTTCTTTTCCGCTATGATCGGCATCAGGACCATTGTAGACTACACATTGAGCATCGTGCGTATTTCCAGTGCCATTGCGCCCCGTACCTTCATGGGCAAAACAACCAGCGAATTGAGGATTTTTTGGCTCGCGAATATCGATCATGTGCAATCCGCCTCCACACGTAATCCCGCCCATCCGGACGGCGACCGCGTACGCATAGCCCGTTTCTTCATTGATCACAATATTATGTGAGCTCGCAATCTTGTCATACATCACATCGGCGTCAAACTCGACGGGAGCATTTCGGACCTGAAGCAGCCTGGAAAGATCAAATACCTGCATCCCATGTTGCCCAGCACCGTCTGCCACTACGAATACGTGGTCTTTATACACTTTCATATCCCGCCAAACCGAATTAGTAGCACCTTCTGTTTTTGCCAGATTCCCCAAATAGATTGGGTTGTTTGGATCTGTAACTTCAACGAAGGCCATTCCGTCCGTCCGTCCAACCAAAGCAAACTCTCGTTTTGAATCTGCATGAGTCCAGCCCCAGATATCGTTCATTCTGGTTCCGCGAACGCCGCCAATATCCCTCAGAGACAGAAATGACTCGACATCAACATCATCGCAGCGAAATCCTGCTGCATCGCCGTCCGCGCATTCAACCTTTTCTCCGGTGAACGAATCCATAGCTCCGTTATCGTGAAATACCGTGCTAGACTGCTCCCAACCGTCGGTGGTTTTGTTGTAAAGGACGGCAGCACCTTCGCCGTTATCGTACCCAGGAGCTCCGACGGCAACAAAGTCTGCGCCAGCCGCGAACGAACTCCCAAATATGCTCCGTATTTGAAGACCTTCAACTTTTACCAACCCTTTGGCTTCAAACTCTTTCATCATATTGCTGGGTGAAAAAGCATACGCAGCACCCATATTGGAGTTAGCCCCGGAAGCCCCAATCCAGACTTGATGATTCGAATCGTGGGTCATTGAAATCCCAAACACCTCATTTCCCGAAGCGGTGGCCGCAGCTATTCGAAGGGAAAAATCAAATAAATTGGTTTCTTCGTTGTAATGATACACCGCGACCCCACCCATTCGGTTCTCATATCCAGGAGCACCGATCATCGCATGACCGTGATGAAGGTAAAGAGAGGTTCCGAACAGTTGATTTGGCTCTGAAACAGGCATTTTAAGCTGCTGAATTTCTTGCCAAACGCCCCCTTCGCCTCTTTTAAAAACTACCACCATTCCCGCTCGTTCATTGGCCCCAGGAGCGCCCACTAGTGCAAAGTCTTCGTCAATAGCAACTTGGGCGCTAGCCATGGACATTGATAGTTCCTCGCTGCCAAGGTGCCCGGTCATGGCCCAGGTTCCATCATTTTGACGCGTCCAGACGTGGGTAAAACCTGGATTTTCTTCTGTTCCATCGCCCGACGCAGATGCGATGAGTTGTTTGCCTCGAACGGCAACGGCAGATCCCAATCCTTTACCAAAACCGGTCAGTCGCGCAACTTGATTCCAAGAACCGTCGGCTGACTTTTCAAAAACATATACGGCTTCTGCAACTGGGGCTCCAACGGCTAAAATGGTCCCATCCGCGGATATCGCCCGGCCAAACCCATCTTCATTTTCGCCTGCATCGGATGCTTTCAGGCTCCCTGATTCGACCCACGAACCATCCGAAGTGCGATTATAGATGTACACGGTGCCCGGAATGACCCGGTTTCCACCTTCACCCGCAAATAGTTCAGTGTCCGTTGAAGCCAATGCGGCTCCGAATTGTTGGGCTTGGGATGTAGAGGCCACTAAACAAAGGGCAGCCATTAGATAAATCGTGCGCATAAGTCCCTAGAGATTGGGTTAGACAAAACGGTAAACGCCGACTTATGGCCGGTCGCGACCCGCAATGTATCCCATCAAAGCATACAGACACAACCCGCCTCATCAGGTTTGTTCTTAAACCGGTCAGCTTTGGGGCAAATCTTATAGGTTTTGG
>CALFHN010000136.1 GCA_937876355.1 uncultured Bacteroidota bacterium
ATCACATGATTCAAAACGATCTCTATGATCGAGAATTTGTACGAAAATGGGTGAACTGGAGGGAGGCTCTCGAGCTTATAAAGGCTCAAAACTATGACGGGATTCAAATTGACCTGCCAGGAGAAGGGGTCTGGGACAAGCTCAAAGACCTGCTCTCTTCTGAAAAATTTGACCTTTCGGCCGACCGTGCTGACTATGTAACATTTGACCGTCTCTTAAAGGATTTATACGCCGAATTTACGTTTGAACGTGCTGCCGAAGAGTCTCAGGTACCCATTGAGCGCATTATTGAGGCAGCCGGTTACGTGGCCAATTGCCAGGGTCGGCTCGCGACTCATACGTGGCGCAGTGCATCGGTAGGAAATTTAGGTGGTTGGCAGGTAGCACGGTGCCTTTTATTCCTAAATGTATTAACAGGAAGTATCGGCACCGAAGGCGGTACCTCAGGAAATAGCTGGAATAAATTTGTCCCCAAACCATTCGAAAAACCACCGGCATTTAACGCTTGGAATGAGCTCCAAATGCCTCACGAATGGCCCCTTGCTCATTATGAAATGAGTTTCCTTTTGCCTCACTTCTTGGAAGAGGGACGCGGAGACATCGATGTATACTTTACTCGCGTATACAATCCTTTATGGATAAATCCAGATGGATTTATGTGGATGCGGGCGCTCCAAGACGAGGAAAAAATGAAGTGCCACGTGGCACTAACTCCCACGTGGAATGAGTCCGCTTGGTTTGCAGATTATGTTTTGCCGATGGGCCATGCAGGCGAGCGACATGACCTCATGAGCCAGGAAACCCATGCGGGACAATGGATTGCATTCCGGCAACCTGTTCGCCGGGTGGCCATGGAACGCCTTGGCAAAAAGGTTCAGTTTACGTGGCAGGCCAATCCTGGAGAGGTTTGGGAAGAGAACGAGTTTTGGATTGAATTGTCGATGGCAATGGACCCAGATGGGTCACTGGGTATTCGAAAACATTTTCAAAGTCCGTATCGTCCAGGTGAAATCATAACGACCGAGGAGTACTATCGTTGGATCTTCGAAAACAGTGTCCCTGGGCTCCCTGAAACTGCGGCCAAGGAAGGTTTGACTCCGCTCGAGTATATGCGTCGGTATGCTGCTTATGAGATAACAAAGGACCACTACGTTCCTTACGAGAATAAAGTTGACGCAGGGGGGACCAGGGCCGACGAACAGGGCCGGCTTCTTAAAGATGGCGCTGTTGTGGGGGTAATGATTGATGGAGAAGCTAAGGTTGGATTTACCACCCCAAGCCGAAAAATGGAGTTTTTCAGCCCTACAATGAAAGACTGGGGTTGGCCGGAGAAAGAATACACCTTGCCTTGGACTCTAAAAAGTCATGTTCATCCGGACAATATCGATCGGGCAAAGGGTGAAATGTTGTTGCTTCCAAATTTCAGGCTTCCGACACTCATTCATACGCGTAGTGCAAATGCCAAATGGTTGTATGAGTTGAGTCACAAAAACCCTGTCTGGATGCATCCGAGTGATGCCTCCAGAATCGGGGTAAAAACGGGAGAATTGATCCGGGTTACCACTCGTATCGGATATTTTGTAGACAAAATTTGGATTACGGAAGGCATTAAGCCGGGAGTTATTGCCATGAGCCATCACCTTGGAAGGTGGCGACTTAAGGAAGAAGAAGGCCTCAGCCGGGGCGCATCTAATCTGGTATCAATCTCTGAAAGTCGGGAAGACGGTAATAAGCTGCGAGTAAACCATGGCGCTGGTCCCTGGAAGTCATTCGATCCGGATACGTCTCGCATATGGTGGGAAGACGTTGGCGTACATCAAAACTTGACGCACGCCGTTCAACCTGATCCTGTTTCGGGCCATCATTGTTGGCTGCAAAAAGCGTTTCAAGTCGAAAAGGCCCGACCTGAAGATCAACACGGTGATGTCTACGTGGACACGAAGGCCTCCATGGAAAACTATCATGAATGGGTAGCGCTTTCTAGGAGCGCGGTAGACCATTCTCCGGATGGCTTGCGGCGACCGTGGTGGTTTAAACGGCCGTTGAAACCTGTAAAAGAAGCTTATAAGTTACCCGAAAAACCGTTTGGACGATAAAATTTAGAAAAACACCAGGCAGCTACAACTCCTCACGATCGCTCCGCACAGAAAAAGACAAGTTTGTCCGAATATTCAAATTAACTTGTCATTACATGTGGACCATTGATGTATTTTGACTTTCGTACCCGTTGATACGTAGTACGACTTTAGCCCACTTGAAGGAGGTGAGTATGGAACGACGTCACACAATAGTTATTG
>CALFHN010000137.1 GCA_937876355.1 uncultured Bacteroidota bacterium
CCTTTCTGAACTGAAAGGTTGTCCGCTCCATTGATAACGCCAGGTGTTTCCGACCAGTTGACACCGGCGTTTACGTTCATATTGCTTTTAATAAACGGAGCAGGTCTTCCGATCGTCAAGAAAGAGCGAAAGCTTTTATAACCGTCTACGTTTATCGGACGCGAGAACTGCGATCCTTGCAGAAGAGGCACCCCGCCGTCTAGGACCATGTCGCGCTCGGCAATCAACGATTCGCTGCCAATTTGATTATTGGCAAGGCTAAACGACGCAAAACCAAAGAAAATAGATCCAGTTTGCAGGTTCGTTGTATTAAAACGTGCAGAATAGACGTTAGTAAATGACTGATCTAGATCCGGATTTCCAGAAGAGAGAATCAACGGGTTACGATTGTCGATTACGTCTTGCAATTGAGAAATAGATGGCGTTCTCGTACTTGTTCTATAGGAAAAACGAAGACTTTTTTGCCTAGAGCTGCCAAACTGCAAATCTACATTGGGCATGATGTTGGTAAATGATCGGTCAACATCAAACTCAATTGGAAACGTTTGATCTCCAGTCAAATTAACATTTTGAACATCAGCACCAGCCGTGATACGAAGACCCTCTTTCCGTATTGAATAACTAACTCCACCACGCTGCGTGAACACTCTATTGTCGAATTGACTTGAAAGCGCCGGATCCAAGACATTATACAGGCCCGTTCTCAAATCTATCGAGTTGGCTAGTCTTTCCGAATCATTGTTTTCTAAGGAAGGAGAATAGTTTAGTTGTAACTGTCCCGTTTCCCCAATCATGTCCGTAAACGTCAAACGTGCCGAATACGATTTCCCGGTAACATCACTGTCCGTGACCTGATCGATAAGCTGATCGTTAGATCCATCTTCAAAGAAAATATTGCTAGATACCTGTGTATTGTTGCCTAAGGACGTGTTTGCGCCTCCGGTAAGGTTCAACGACACCGTTCTTCCTCTTTTATCAAATCCTAACCGGTACAACAGGTTCGCAGAGGCGTTGTAGCCTGAATTGTCCGAAACGTAGTTGTTTGTGGTCTCGCTAAGCATCTCTGCACTGTCGAGTACATTGCTTCCAAAGAGGTAACTGGCAGCCGTATTGCTCTGTGTAGAAAAACGAGGAGAGAAAATTAGAGAGTTTTTGGGGTTTATTGTGTACTGAACCCGCCCGTTAAATCGGTGGTTCGTATTGTCTGAGGAAGACGTATTATTCTCATTGTAAAATTGACTCGCGTTTCCGGTCAGGTAGTATTCGCGATCTAACAACGAAGTGCTTGAATTGTCTGAGGCATTGAGGAAATAACTTCCCGTTACAGACACCTTTGATCCAAATTGGTCTGAATAGTTAACCCCAACCGCATGTGTGGTGTTTAGGCCACCTTGATTTCCGACAAGGAAGCTTCCAGTATTTCCACCGCCGCCACCGCCGCGAGTAAAGCCGCCTCCATCACCTCCGCCGGAAGGCCTACCTGGCGGTGGTCTATCTCCGCCGCCTGAGCGCCCACCGCCGCCGCCACGTCCTCCACGTCCTCCACCATTTTGACCAGTTACGCCTAAAAGGTCATCGATAGCAAAGTTTTGCTGGTTCACGTTGTTGGACATTCCAATGATAGAAATACGCCTATCTTGGTCAAAAATATTGATGTTTCCACCACCGATATATCGCTCTTCTGAGCCGTATCCGCCGTACACCTTGCCAAACTGACCGTTACTTTTTCCGGTCAATGTCACAATGTTGATGGTCTTTTCCGTGGCAGTATCCTCAAATCCCGTAAATTGAGCCTGGTCGCTCTGCCGGTCAAATACTTCTATTTTGCTAATGATTTCAGATGGAAGATTTTTCAACGCAGCCGCTGGGTCTGTTCCAAAAAACTCACGCCCGTCAACTAGTACACGGGTAACGGTTTCACCCTGTGCAGTCACCGCTCCTCCGTCAACAGTAACTCCTGGAAGTTTCGCAATTAAATCTTCAGCCGTCGCATCGGGGTTCACTTTAAACGCCGCTGCATTAAAAACAGTAGTGTCTCCCCTTACCTCTACCCGTTCCTGAACGGCTTCTACCCGTACTTCATCAAGCAATACGGTGTCAAAAGCCATTTCAACCAATCCAATATCCGTTTGGCCTCCTGAAACTGTTACTCGCTTAGAAACAGATAGGTAGCCGATAAAAGACATTTTGACGTTAAATACGCCGGACCCTTTTACCAAGAAGTTGAATCGACCATCAGTATTGGTAGCTTCGCCAAATTGCAGCGTAGAATCGGCAACTGGCGACGCAATAACGTTGACGCCCGGTAACGAAGCACCGGTTTTTTGATCAATAATTCGGCCTAAAATAGTGCCGCTTTGAGCGGATACGTGACCGAAAGTCAAAAAGGTGAGCAAAAGAAGTGATAGTACCGTTTTCATCATCGTTCAGATATTTGGAGACAATCCGTAATGGGTTGCGAACAGCCTTTAGACGCGAATGCCTTTCATTCAATTCCGGCTACTTGCCAACCCATTTCATCTTTATTTCGATTACACACAATTGTGACGATTCGTGACACTTTTGTGACACCTTACGGAGGCCTTGTGGCGTCTAAATGCCAACGTCCCTTCATTCAGACCAGATAACATTTCATGCATGGACTTTTACCACACACGACTACCGTTCGTCTTTTCGCCCTAATGATGTTGCTGTGTTGCACCAAGGCAGCCGACGCGCAAGAGACATCGTCTCAGGTATTGTGAAAGAAGTCGACTCGGGCGAAACCCTTCCCCATGCCAACATTCGAATCGAAGGCACGACTATTGGAACCTCCACCAATATTGACGGCCACTTTACGTTAATGGGTGTCCCTGGAGGCGCGGTGCGCATTCTGGTCACGTACATAGGATACCGGCCATCCCTAGTTTTACGCTTGTAAAAGAGTAGAATTTGACTCTCTCCAAACATAAAAGAGCCCAATAAGGCTCAGAACCACGTAAATCACCGACGAGGTCAGCAGATAAGGACCGGAAAAGAATAAAAAGATCGCAAGCGGGACAGCCCCCAGTCTGAACGTTTCAAAAACCACTACCCAGTTGCGTTTCGATTCAAAAAAGAAGCTAAAAAGGACCATGGTTGCAACGATCCAAACTGCCAAAAAAGCCTTCATGGGTGGTTGAAGATCGGAAAACTGAAATAGGAAATAGGCGATTGGCCCCAGAGAAAGCAGAAATTGCACCAGCAAATACCAGTGGGCTTTGGAACGGACATTCTCGTCATATTTTTGATGTCCGTTGCCTAATTCGAATGGAGTCGCATATCCATCCAGATAATCAGGTTGCCATCCTGGTTTGTAAAAAAGCATCCTCATCTTATCTGAAAAAGACCGAGCTTTGGGCACAGACCGAGCCAAGTCCAAGTAGTGGGACACGTTGGCGTACAACGGATTCCAGCTATTTAACGGCTTGGTTATTCCATAGTCAGGGCGTTCCTCTTCGCTGACAAAAGTCCCAAACATTCGATCCCAGATTATAAATACGCCCGCATAGTTTTTGTCTATGTACTTGGGATTTCTTCCATGATGAACGCGGTGGTGAGATGGCGTATTCATGATCCGCTCAAGTGGCCCCAGACGATCAATATGCTCGGTATGAATCCAAAATTGGTACAACAAATTTAGGCCACCCACAAAGACCAATTGAACAGGACTAAATCCCAGTAGTGCCAGCGGTAGATAAAATGGAAACGACCAAATAAAGGAGGTGGCGCTTTGCCTTAATGCGACCGAAAGATTGAACTCTTCACTCTGATGATGAACGACATGTCCGCCCCAGAATAGGCTAATCTGGTGCGCAAACCTGTGGCTCCAGTAATAACAAAAATCATAAGCCAGAAAGAGGATCACAAAGCTCAACCACCCATTTGGGATTGTGAACACAGCAAAAAGCTCAAAAACGACCGTGTAGATTCCAATGGTTATTAGTTTTCCAAATACTCCCGTTACCTGATCCAGCGCCCCAAGATTAATGTTGGTTACAGAATCATTCAGGCGATACGTTTTTTTACTACTAAATCTTTCGTAGACGAGCTCAATGGCCATCAAGACGAAATAAATCGGAATGGCCAGGATGACGGGGTTGAGATTCATTCAGCTAGGTGGATTATAGCGGATGGATTGATTCATTCAACCAATCTGTACGGTTGGGGCGTTGTTCTTGATGTAGTTTAACTCCTCGAAGGACACCGGACAAACCCAAATCGCAAATCCCTAGAATGATAGAAAATAACCGTTTATTAGCGCAGCTTGATGCCCTTCGCGGAGAAAGTAGTTCGCTGGATCCAGATGCAGTTGCTCGGGTCAAAATCGGACAACTTGTCGAGACGTACGTTGAATCGTACTTAAACGGGATAGACTCTGGAGCTGCATACTCAGGTTTTTCGGCTTCCTTGGACGAAACAAACACCGGTAAAAGTGCAATCCATGGTGCATTAGATGAACCTTTCACAGAAGATGGCCTTGGCCTAAACACGTCGTTAGACATCTTGAAACGTGAAATAGATGCGCCTGGAATTGCGACAACTTCACCCAGATTCTTTGGATACATTCCGGGTGGCGGATTGTACTATTCGGCTATTGCCGACATGCTAGCGGCTGTATCTAACAAATATGCTGGGGTCTATTTCGCGAGCCCAGGAGCAGTCCGAGTTGAAGAACAATGCCTAGCTTGGCTGGCTGATTTGGCTGGTTACCCCGCAGGGTATGGCGGATATTTATCGTCAGGGGGAAGCATGGCCAATTTTACGGCGGTGGTCACGGCACGTGACCACCGCGGAATTGAGGGTACCAAGATTGCCCAATCGGTGGTCTATCTAACGGATCACGCCCATCATTGTATTGACAAGGCGATACATTTGGCCGGCTTATCCAAATGTTTGGTCCGCAGGATACCGGTAGATGAGCGGTATCGAATGAGGGCAGATCTGTTGGCTATTCAGCTAAAAGCGGATACGGACGCCGGTCTAAATCCCTTTTTTGTGGTTGCAACAGCCGGAACGACCAATACCGGCTCCGTAGATCCACTAGAAGAAATTGGCAACCTTGCCGCCAAATTTGGCGCATGGTATCACATAGATGGAGCGTATGGTGCTCTTTTTGCGCTGTGTGAGGCTGGCCGAAAGATGTTAAAAGGAATGGAACTGTCGGATTCAATCGTAATGGATCCCCATAAAACATTGTTTTTGCCCTACGGAATTGGAGCATTACTGGTGAAAGACAAAACCCTATTGCTAGAAGCTCATGCTGCCGGTGCCCACTATATGCAAGACGTGGTGCATGTAGAAGCCACATCACCAGCTACCCTCTCCCCTGAGCTAACCAAACACTTTCGAGGACTTCGAATGTGGCTCCCCCTGCAAGTTGTGGGAGTCATTCCATTTCGAAGCGCACTTGCTGAAAAAATGTTGCTCGCCCAATATTTTCATTCCCAATTGTCTCTCATGAAAGGATTTGAAGTTGGGCCAGAGCCGGATCTTAGCGTCGTTACCTACCGCTACATCCCTCAGCACGAAGATCCTGATTTGTTTAACCAGCGCCTTGTCCAAGCAATTCACGATGATGGACGTATTTTTGTATCCTCAACACAACTCAATGGTGTATTTATGCTAAGACTTGCGGTAGTGTGTTTTAGATCTCATAAAACGGATATCGACACTGCGCTTTCCGTACTTGGCGAAATAGCGAACTCCCTAGATTCTCAGGCCTTTACTAATGAATAACACTTCCAAATCAATGGCCGAACCAATGAGCGAACCCAAACCTCCAAGCCCTTTTCTACAATTTGCGCTTCAATTAGCTGGGGTTGCTGCTGCCGAAATCATGCCGAGATTTCAGCATGTAGACGCGCGGATGAAGGCCGATGGTACTCCTGTGACTGAGGCAGACCTCGAGGCTGAACGGGTTATGCGTGAGCTTATTCAGGCTCGCTATCCGGATCACGGAATTATGGGAGAAGAACACCCAGAGCGAAGCAGTCAGAGCGAATTTACGTGGGTACTAGACCCCATAGACGGTACGGCTTCCTTTACGCTAGGGATTCCCACATTTGGCACACTCGTGGCCCTTCTTAAAAATGGGCATCCCATTCTAGGCGTTATCAACCTACCAGCGTTAAAAGAGACTATTTATGCGGAATTGGGGTATGGATGTTGGTATCTCAACAAGATGGGCGAACTTGTCCAACAACACGTTTCGCAAGTGAACACGCTAAAAAACGCATACCTCTCAACTACTGGCCTTTACAATACTGATATCGATCCCAAAGACGATTTGAATCCATTCATGATGGGCGACCTCATTCGCAAAGCAGGGCGTTTTCGTTTTGTGGGCGATTGCCTTCAGCATGCCCTCGTCGCTCGAGGGCTTTTAGATGCCGCGCTGGATCCAGCTATGCATCCTTGGGACAATGCGGCTATTATACCCTGTATATTGGAAGCTGGTGGCACTGTTTCAGACGGAAGTGGATCAACCGACAATATTGTTTTTTCAAAAAGTTTGCTTAGTTCTGCGACGCCTGAGTTACACGCTGAAATTCTTTCCGTAATCAACCCGTAATTCCCATGCAGTGGTACGATATTCTTGGGACCCTTGGGGTTATGTCAATTATCGTGGCCTTCGCGGCCGTTCAATCAGGCCGTCTGGCCCCGACACGATTGTCCTATTCGATGATGAATTTGATCGGGGCAATCCTCATCTTAGTGTCGCTGTCTTTCAATTTTAATTTGGCTTCAGTCGTAATAGAGATTTTTTGGATTTTGATCAGTCTTTGGGGAATTGTCAGCTGGATCAAGACGCGAAGAGCACTTAACCAACAGCAGCCGAAATAATTTCCTCTGAAAGGCGTTACCAAGCACTCTCCTGCGCGCCGAGAGAATCGTTTAGCGGTGTTGAGTCGCATCTTGAAGGATGTATATTGCCCCTTCATCAGAATTCGAAGCTCTCATGCCCGGTTTTTCCTGGAAGTTTACCGTCCCCGCTGAGGTCATAGATGCTTATGGCCACGTCAATAATGTGGCGTATGTCCAATGGATGCAGGATGTTGCCATACGGCATACCCAAAGCGTTGGCGGAGACGTTGTCGCCGATGAAGCAGGGATTATCTGGGTTGTGAAGTCCCATGAAGTGGAGTATTTGCGTCAAACTTTTGAGGGTGAAGCCCTTCGTGTTGAAACGTTCATCGAGGATACGGAGCGTGCAACTTCCGTTCGACGATATATTTTTACTCGCGTCGAGGATGAAAAGGTTGTTGCTCGTGGCCGTACCCAATGGGTCTGCCTTGATAAAGCATCTGGTCGTCCGCGGATCATTCCAGAGAATGTCTTGAAAACATATGACCAATCCATTGAAGCAGTAAAAGGAAATAAAGCATGACAAAAAAAGCATCGGAGCAAGACAAGATCGAGACCCGAAAAAGGCCCGTTACGTTTTTACATGCCATTTTGCCTATCGCCTTTTTGACCTCAATTATCCTTTATGGGTTAATTATTAGGCCGCTTTTCCTAGACCAAGAGGCGTTTACCCTTGAAGTAATTTTTATCCTAGCCTCATTTTTCTCCGTTTCTGAGCTCATATTTCTGGGTTTTTCATGGACTCAAATTCAGGATTCTGTAGTTCGAAAAATCGCCTCGGCTCTCCCTGCCTTTTTCATCCTGTTTGCTATAGGAGTTTTGATTTCAAGCTGGATGATTAGCGGCACCATCCCAATGATGGTTTACTTCGGACTGGAATTAGTCAGCCCACAGTATTTGTATATCCTATCATTTTTGATTCCAATCGTTTTTTCTTCGCTAACGGGAACGAGTTGGGGATCAGTAGGGACCATCGGCGTCGTTTTAATCGGAATCGCCGCTGCTCTCGGGGCCAATTTGGGGATAACGGCTGGAGCCATCATTGGTGGGGCCTATTTTGGCGATAAAATGTCCCCTCTTTCTGATACCACAAATCTCGCCGCGCTCGCGGCTGACGTAGACCTCTTTGATCACATCCGATCTATGATGGTCACAACTATTCCTTCGGCCTTATTGGCGTCTGTCGCTTACATAATTTTGGGCTTTACTCATCCCCCGACTGTTCAAGCAGCTGAATTAGGCTCCCTCAAACCGTTTTTGGATTCACTAGGGGTTATGTTTGCGTTTAATCCTCTACTGCTCATCCCTCCGGCAATCGTTTTTGTTGGTTCGTTAAAGAAAAAGCCAACAATCCCCACACTTTTAACTTCAATAATGGCAGCCTGTGTATTGGCTCTCATTTTTCAGCAATACACCCTAGCTGACGTTTCCAACAGTCTTTCAAGTGGATTTAGTGCCTCTATGGCCCCTTGGGCAACTGATCTTCCAGATCAAACGATAGAGCTGGTAAATAGAGGCGGCCTGTACTCCATGAGCCAAGCCATTTTTGTGGCTTTTTTGGTCTTCTTTTTTATTGGTTCGATTGACACGATTAATGCCATGCCCACGGTCGTTTCGCGGGTTTTTGCTTTCGCAAAAACCCGCTCTGCCACGATTGTTGCCTCCCTGGGGGCAAGCGCCTTGACCAATTCCATGACGTCCAATCAGTACGCTACGAGTTTCATAGTCGGGGATGCGTTTAAAAGCCGTTATGACGATCTAAAAATACCCAGAAAGGTCCTCTCGCGGTCTCTAGAGGATTATGGCACCATGATCGAAAGTATGGTACCATGGACTTCGACAGCCGTATTTATGGTAGCCACACTGGGAGTACCTTGGGCAGACTATTGGCACTGGCAGTTTTTGACACTGATAAATCTGGTCATCGCCCCTTCTATTGCGTTATTGGGAATAGGCTGTTTTTATGATGAGGTAGACAAGAAATGAAAAAATCCAATCGGAAAGCCATGCCCGACACTCTAATGGCCCACATTGGGGAAGACCGTGCCAAGTACGATGGCGCGGTTGTCCCTCCTGTTTTTCAAAACTCGCTATTTACGTTTAAAGATTGGGACGACATCGATGCTGCATTTGATGATAGGACAAACCGGCCCATCTACACCCGCCTCGTCAACCCAACGACCCGAATTGCAGAACAGAAAATAGCGGCTCTGGCGGGCGCCAGCGGCCTAGATTTAGAAGCTCGGCTCACAGCCTCCGGAATGGCTGCAGTGTCAGCCGCAGTGTTCCATGCCGTTTCTGCGGGAGATCACGTCGTGGCGGTTAAAAATGTCTACGGACCAACTAACAATTTCCTCAATTCGTACCTACGCCGAAAAATTGGTCTTGAAACCACGTTTGTATCCGGATCGGCACTTCAGGATTTCGAACAAGCCATTACACCAAAAACAAAACTGATCGTTCTAGAAAGCCCATCGTCAGCCGTTTTTTCTCTTCAAAATATCTCTGAAGTAGCGAAGCTTGCTCGCTCTAAGGGAATCCTGACCATGATTGACAATACGTGGGCAACTCCACTTTATCAGAAGCCGCTAGATATGGGGATTGATCTCGAAATCCATTCGGCTTCCAAATATCTCGGTGGACATTCCGATGTGGTCGGGGGCGTGATCATTGGCTCCAGAGAGCGAATGCATTCCATTACCGTTCAGGAAGGGGAATTGTTCGGAGGAACCATCGCCCCGTGGACTTCTTGGTTAATAACCCGATCGCTAAGAACATTGTCGATGCGACTTGAACGCCATCAAACAAACGCACTACAAGTGGCCGTTTTCCTTGAAAAGCATCCCAAAATCCGCCAGGTTCGATACCCCGGCCTGAAGAGCCACCCGCAATACGACCTTGGATGCCAACAAATGAGCGGATTTACAGGACTAATGGGATTCGAATTGGACACCGACGATTTAACCCGCATCAAACGATTTTTTAATAGTCTGGAATATTTCCAAATTGGAGTTAGCTGGGGCGGACACGAAAGCTTGATTTACGCCCCAGCAATCAGTTACTTGAAAGAGTTACCTCCGGATCGGTTCAAGGATCTTGGCATCTCCATGGGAGACATGCGCATTTCGGTGGGACTAGAAGACGCTAACGACCTTATCCAGGACCTCTCTGATTCTTTGAACAAAATGTAAACTAATCTGAGGTAACGCAATGTTTATCGCCCTACTATCCGTCACTTTTCTGCTAGCCGTACTGGTTTCTTGGATAATCGCCAGAATGTTTCAATCTCGACTGCAGTCGATTCTGGACCGCATCATTGACGATGAAATATCATCGGCCTGGACCAGGTATCTCACTTTTGCAATTTATGTGGTCGGCGTATCCAGCGGCGTCCGAGTCTGGGAATTTGAAAAATACCTCTCTCCTACGGTGCCTGGAGGAATCGTAGCCAAATTGACGCCTGAAGTTTGGACGCTTGAGATATATCGCGCCATAATCGGTACGCTTCAGGGCGTTGCGTGGATGTTGCTGGTTTTTTTCATATTTGCGCTGCTCGCGTATGTAATAGTCCGCGGACGAGAGCTTAAACCCGGTAAAAAAACGACCGTGTAGGGTTTGATTGTGCCTCAAATGTAGGGGGCGAGACCACAACGTCTGGCTCTCGATCGGATCTTACTGCTCACAAACTGCCGGTCGTTCACGATGGGAGCCGTTGCGACAACGGTCTTCGATCGAAAATTGACCAAAGCTAATAGGCCGAAAGATCTGCCTCGGGCCATTCGAGATGCGATGTTTGAACCTGAATATGCCGATTACCTCGGCATTAATATCAATTTGTAATCCAAAGGAAGCAGGCATCAAGCCAAATCGCAAGCCGTCGCCTGGATGGCCGAGGGTAAGCCTAGAAACTGGAAATACATGAACAAGTGGAAGGACATCTAAAAAATGTCGTTCGATTGTTTGGATTGCGTTTCTCTAAGTAAGAAAACCAATCCAACCAGCCTTGATCAACTCTCACGTACATCTATTCACGATTCGATCCGTACCGGAGCGATTTTTTCGGTTTCCTTTCATCATGAAGCTTCTTTGGACCAAACGCGGAAGCCGTTTGATAAGAAGGTTGTTGATATGGTTAACCAAAATTTCCGGCACCCGGCGTTTTGAACGCATGGCAGCTTTTGCTGGCGTTGGTTCAAGTGAATCTCAGAAAGAAATATTTGATATCCTCCAAGGATATTATGCATCAGATACTGAATTTATCGTCCTTCCCATGGATTTCAGCTACATGGGTGCCGGACGCTCTCAACAAACCTATTTGGATCAACTGGCGGAATTGAGGCAGTTAAAAAGAAATCCAGAGATAGGCCCTCGGATTCATCCTTTTGTAGCTGTAGATCCAAGACGTCCGGACTTTTTTGAGATCGCAAAAGACTTCATCGAAAACCACCAATTTGCCGGAATCAAACTGTATCCAGCACTGGGGTTTTTCCCGCATGACAAAAGACTATCCCAACTTTGGGAATGGGCCGAAACAGAACAAATACCTGTAATTAGTCATTGCTCTAGGGGTGGTGTCTACTATCGCGGAGAATCAACTGACATTACTTGGCCATCCAATTTGCCGATTGAGGCCTCACGCCTGGGATCAAATGCTTCTTGGACCGACCAACTTTCAGATCCCGGTGCTTTTTGCAATGTTCTGCGAGATTTTCCAGGCCTTAAAATATGTCTGGCTCACCTTGGTGGCGAAGACGAGTGCGCAAAGTGGCTTTCAGAGCCTTGGCCTTCTAATTTAAATCAATCAAACTGGTTATCGACGATTTTGCGACTCATGAAGAAATATCCAAATGTATACACAGACTTGTCATATGTAGGTTATCAGTCCAAATTGCATCCCCTGATGCACGTTTTGATACGTGATCCGGCTTTTGGCGGTCGCATTTTATTTGGTTCGGATTTTTATATGGTACATCAAGATGCCACGGAACGAGAATTCAGCATTCGACTTCGCAGTACCTTATCCGAAGAGGAGTTTCGGATAATTTCTCACGTCAATCCGCAACATTTTCTCGCAAAAGCGTAAATCGGTCGAATTCGACTTCTAGGCTTCTTAACTTCAAGTCGAGAACGATTCATAGTTTCCAAACAAGCACTGACTGATGGGCGAGAAATCTAAGAAAAGTGGACCAGCCGAAGTGGCTTCAAGTTTAGGCAATCCGGGTACGAGTAGGCTGGAAAATGGTGCAGCAAAAACTGAGGTGATCAGAGATGACCTTGGGTTTACCCCTGAAGAAGTAAATGAACTTTTTGATCAGGGAATTTATCCGTACCAACAAAAAGTTAGCCGTCAAGCCTACGAAGACGAGAAACGTCTACTTCAGATCGAGTTATTGAAAGTCCAACGTTGGGTAAAGGAATCTGGCAAGCGTATTGTCGTGATTTTTGAAGGCCGGGATGCAGCCGGGAAAGGAGGAACGATTAAGCGCTTCATGGAGCACCTTAATCCTCGCGGGGCTCGCATCGTAGCGTTGGACAAACCAACAGAGGAAGAACAGGGACAATGGTACTTTCAGAGATATATCAAACAATTTCCTACTCAGGGTGAAATTGTATTTTTTGACCGCTCTTGGTATAACAGAGCCGGGGTTGAGCGCGTGATGAAGTTTTGTACAGGCAAACAGTACAAAGAATTTCTTCGAAACACCCCTGAACTGGAGCGAATGCTTATTCGATCAGGGACCGTCCTGTTCAAATATTGGTTTTCAGTGACCCGAGAGGCCCAGAGCGATCGAATGGAATCTCGATTAAAGGATCCTCTCAAACAATGGAAGTTGAGCCCTATTGATACCGCATCCAGAGATAAATGGGATGAATACACCGAAGCAAAACTCAAAATGTTCTTTCATACAGATACGCTTGAGTCACCCTGGACTATCATCAAATCGGATGATAAAAAACGAGCTCGCTTAAACTGTATGATGCATTTTTTGAATTCCCTTGATTACCCTGGGAAGGATTTATCGGTAGTTAGAGCACCGGATCCATTAATAGTGGGTAGCCCTTCTCAAGTGGTGGGCAAACACGAATACGGTTGGTAGGAAATACGTTACATCTGTGAGCCCGTCACCCTCTATGTCTTGATACCTGTATGCGACGTTGCATACAGGATGCTCAATGTGTAGAAGGAAAGTGGAGGTATGTGATGTTTAAATTGCGTAAAAAAGGCCTTTATGGCCTGTATGGACTGTATGAAATGGGAGTTGTTTGGGGGGTTTGTTTGATTGTTTTGGGGATAACTGGATGCGACGCATCGGCTTTGTCAGACAAAGATGAGGCTATGGACTCTTTAACTTCGATTGATTTAATCGAATCAATGGTCATGAGACCATTGCCAGTTAAGGAAGAAGGAGCGGTGCAGGAGTTTGTGTTGGAAGTGACCATGAAGTCGACGGACACTGTAGCGTATCCAGACGTTATAAATCTTCTGGCAGCGTCTGACAAAATGCCGGCTTCCCTCATTTATGACGATGGGACCGGGTATGATAAAACCCCTAACGATTTGATTTTCACTGGCGTAGTAACTGAAGCTTGTGCGCCTTTTGATCTTCCTGCAGGAGCGGCTGCAAAAGAAATATTCTCTATAAAAATCACATGCTCTGGGGACTTTATACGTCCTGGAGAGGATTGTGAGGGATATGGGGTGTGTCCAGAAGAAGTTAGCAGATCGTTCCTTTGGGGTCTAATTGAATATGACACAAGTGTAGCCGTTTGCTGGTGTGGAATAGAGTGCAGTTATGACATTGAATTTAAAATCGGCTAGTGACGTTTGGATGTCCGGGGCCAAAGGCCCCGGACATCCAAACTCCAATATTTCGTCAAATGACACTTTTTATACGGTAGGTCAATTTCACATTTTCACCTTATTTATCGGCAAATGAAAAAAGAATCCACATCCCGATCTCTCTCTTCTGGCGTGATCTGCGTAGCGCTTGGACTCATTGCATGGTCCAATTTTATTGGTGAAATTACCAGCGGCGACTTGGACCTTCTGAATTTCCAAACCATCCTCTTCCCCATTGGAATTGGCCTAATTCA
>CALFHN010000138.1 GCA_937876355.1 uncultured Bacteroidota bacterium
CACCAACAGTACACTTGTTTTCGATCGCCACTCCGCGTCCAACAATGGTTTGTTGACCAATCTGAACGTCTTCTCGGATGGTCGCCAAATCAGCGACAAAAACATCTTCAGACAGATGACATCCTGCGTAAAGGATCGAATGGGAGCCAATTCGGACCCTGTTGCCGATGTATGGCCCGTCCTGAGTTGTATCGGCCGTTACTGCCGAATTTGCAGCGCGCATAGGCTGTTGTCCAATAATCGAATGATCACCAATTTGGACACCGTCCCCAATTCGAGAACCTGCTCTAATTACTACATGATGACCAATGCGGCAGCCCTTTCCAATTTGCACATTGTCTTCAACGACCACAAAATGTCCAAAGGAAGTACCGTCTTGAATTAAAGTATTTGGATGAATGGGAGGGGAGGCCATCGAGTTGTAATTATGGTAGAAAAAAAGCTTGGAGTAGAAACTCAAAATACATCTTGAGTTCGATTCAAGTTTAATTGGGATAAAAAAAGCAGGGTGGCCTTGCGGCCACCCTGCTTTAATCAATCAAGTCGAGACTTAATTTGAAATTTAATTCGTTCCGCCCAACGTTTCTAGATAATGTCTGGCAGATGCAGCGTAAGTACCAAATGCGGCGTTAGTAAAAGCAGCCTTTGCACCTGCAATTTCACCGATGTTCATCAAGGACTCTCCCTTAATAAAGTAGATTTTGGCTTTGTCAGTTTTACTCCCTCTGTGCATTTCCAAAGCTTGATCGGCGCTCATAACAGCAGAATCGTAATCTCCTTGCGCGCCTTGGCTAACCGCTGTGTAGTACAGAACATCTGCGTCTGCATCCACATACTGGAGCATTTTTTGAAGATAACCCAGCGCTTCTGCTCCATCAGCGGCAGTTGCTTTTGCGCCATTGCGGCTTACAGCAGAGGAAGCCAAGAACATAAAGTGTCCTCGAATGGCATCTTCAGCTTGTCTGGCTGTTTTAGAATCCTGACCTGCCGTAGCGATTTCAATGGTTTGTGCAAACGCTGCAATAGCGTCGTCGGTACGATCCATTTTCTTCAGTGTACTGGCTCTTGCCAAGTAATTCAAAGCATTGACTGGATTATTTGAAATTCCATTGTCAAAATGTTTGACTGCACCGGCAAAGTCTTCATTTTTTAGACTCCCGCGTCCCAAATTGTACTCAATTTGAGAAATAATCTTGCGCGATTGTTTTTCAACAGTTTCGTCCCCGGCCGCTTTTGCGCCATTTGCTGCGGAAGTAAACTTTGTTAGGGCAGTTGGTAGATCCTTCGCTTTTGCGGCTTCAAGAGCTGCATTATACGTCTCTTTATAATCCTGAGCCAACACATTTGTGCTGCCAATGCCTACCAAAAAGGCCATAAATAACATCGAGAGGATGATGTTGGTCTGCTTAAAGCTTGAAACGTTCATCTGTTCAGAAATGGTTGTAAAATGAGAAGTAGAATAATCGGTAGGTGGTCCAAAGTCCAAGACAGAACTTCCTAATAGGGAGAGTTCAACGGAACTACGAAGTTGCACCAACGCGTTGATATTTATTGAAGTTTCCCAAAAATTCAAATAGGTTGGGGGAAATTATTTGCCCCCTAGTAGATCATGTCTATCTCGAGGAAATGATACGGGTCCTAGAAATTGGGCTTCATCGTCCTTTTTTCATGAAAACGGGTTATGTATTCTGCAGCATCGACAGGATCATCGGTGACATAAAACAGATCCACATCAGAGAGATTGATGTTGCCTTTTGTTGCCATGGTATTTTTCAACCACTCGATGAGTCCAGACCAGAAGTCAGTTCCCATTAACACAATAGGAAATTGTTTTGATTTTTTTGTTTGAACCAAAGTGAGGGCTTCAAATAATTCGTCCATGGTTCCAAAACCGCCTGGTAAGACCACAACCCCCTGCGCATACTTCAGAAACATCACTTTTCGGACAAAAAAGAAATCAAAATTGAGTAACCTCTCCGGGTCGATGTACGGATTTGCTGCTTGTTCATGCGGGATTTCGATATTTAATCCAACTGACTTACCGCCGGCTTCGCTCGCTCCTTTATTAGCAGCTTCCATAATACCGGGACCGCCACCAGTAATAACTCCAAATCCCCTTGATACGAGTTCCTTAGCTAGTTTAGTGCCTAAGATATAGTCTGGGTGATCTGATTTGGTTCGTGCAGAGCCGAAAACTGAAACTGCAGGCCCGACTTCTGAAAGAGTCTCAAACCCTTCAACAAATTCACCCATCACTCTAAAAACGCGCCATAGATCTTTTATTCTGGCGTCTTGCCAGCCATCATGTTCGTGGGGAGCAGTAGGCGTCTTTTGATTTTCCAAAGCACTCATCGTCATTTTGTCGGTTAAATTCTTCGAATTTGAAAGATACTCGACACCAATCATGTGAACCAAAGAATCATGCCATGCGTTAGGCAATCGGCCTATACCAAACCCACATTTCGGGGCTTATATCCCGTTTCGCTGAATACCGGCTTTTGATGAAGAGAAGATTATTACATTTGTATGCTGAGCTAACTGAGAAAATCTCCCTTGATGCCCTTGTAACATCTTTGGTCGTAAGCGCAGCGAGCTATTTCTTCGTTAATCAAATTGATTGGGACCTTGGAGAATGGGTTCATATTAGCTTTCGAGTCCTTTTTGGAGCCGCAACGGTGCTGTTGGTTCTTTCCTTCGCTGGGAAGATCACTAAATTTATTATGGTCCTTGTCTATGCGGCAACGTTTCTAATCAACCGCACCCACTACGATTTATTTGGGACGCGGATTTCAATGGGCGGCTTTTATTCGCTTTTTGAGACGGATCAGCGCGAGGCGACCGAGTTTTTTAATCTCATTCCTAAAGCATCTCTCATTGCCGTCCCTTTGTTTATTGTTCTTATAGCGTTTCTTTTTTTCCGAACAAAGCGGGAGGAAATTTCGACTAAATGGTCAGCCTTGATTTGGCTGATTTTAATGGTAATTCCTCTTGGAATCGCGTTCAGCAGCAAAGGTGTGCGATTTGACATGATGCATAATCCCCTCACCACTATTTCTAGGGTGTATAAAGGCGTTCCAGTGATCGGTGAAGGGCTGCTTACCGCCTCCTATTATCATGAGAAGGCCGGTTTTGCGGATCTGGACTCTACGAAAAAACCAGATTTTATTACACCGGACTCTACCATTTTAGCAACGGACCTGGTCGTTCTTGTCATAGGAGAAAGTTCAACGAGGCATCACTATTCATTGTATGGGTACGAGACCAAAACCACTCCATTTTTAGATCGCATTTCAGCCGAGAATCCAAATTTTATTGCTCTGACCAACGCGGTGGCTCCCTCTCCTTTGACAAGGGAGTCCCTGAAAAGAGCTCTTACGTTCGCCACAGCTGAGGATGTCGCCCCATACAAGGAATGGTGGAATGTGGTTGATATGGCAAACCAAGCTGGTTATTACACGGCTTGGCTGTCAAACCAGGCACCCGTCGGAGCATTTGATACCGTGGTCGGGGCTATTGCTCACTTATCTAACGAACATGCCTTCATTTCTCATGAAGTTGGAGGCGATAAAATGGATGTTGAGCTGGCACGGCGATTTGCTGAATTGGTAGCAAGCAAACCGACTGGAAAACTTTTTGTTGTTTTGCACTTGATCGGGAGCCATTACAAATATACTGCTAGGTCAGAGGAAAGCGATAAGGAAGCGATGATGGCTTTAAATTCTGCCACTCCCAACTACGATGCTACCATTTATCATACTGACCGAATGCTGCGCAGTGTATTAGAAACAGCAGAATCTGATTCAAGATCAGCAGCACTGGTCTATTTTTCCGATCACGGTGAAGAAGTCGCCGGCGGAGCACATGGATTTCCTCAACTTTCAAAGGTTCAGGTCGACGTCCCATTCATTGTATGGTATGACATGACCTACGCTGACTCTTCTCGTGTAAACAGGATCAAAAAACACAAAGAGGATCTTTATCCCATGGAAGATGCGTCATATTTGATTGCAGATATGCTGGGGTGGTCGGTAAATGAACGAGCAAATCATTTGATTTCATCCGATTTGTACGTTCCTCGGATTCCGCACATTTACAATGTTGACGGCGAGATTACGGAATATCAGATCGCACTACCTCATTCTGTTGTAGGGGATTATTTGAAAAATAACCCGCCTAAATAACCCCCTAATTAGCGCGCCTAATTAACCCAAACGAATTAAAGTAGCACTTCAATTATGAAATTGATTATTCCGATGGCCGGTCGCGGCACACGTGTCCGTCCTCATTCGCATGTCACTCCTAAGCCATTGTTACCTGTTTGCGGGAAAAGTATGGTTGAGCGTATTGTGGACATGTTTTCATCGGTACTTCCTCGTCCGATTTCGGATGGAGTTTTTGTCTTAGGGCCAGATTTCGGACCAGAAGTCAGAGAGGCCCTAACCGATATTTGTACGAAACACGGTGCTCAGGCTCATTTTTCAGTTCAGGACGTTGCTTTGGGAACGGCCCATGCAGTCGCTTGTGCAGGAGATCAATTGGAGGGAGAAGGGATTGTTGTTTTTGCGGACACCCTTTTTTACATGGATCCGGGCGTAGATTTATCTGAAGCCGATGTAGTTGCCTGGGTAAAACACGTAGATGATCCAAGTGCTTATGGGGTTGCTGTTCGGGAAGGCGATCGAATTGTGCGATTGGTGGAAAAGCCTCAAGTGTTGATTTCGACGGAGGCACTCATCGGAATCTATTACGTCAAGGATTTAAGGGTATTGAAGAATGCCATCCAGCATCTGTTTGACAACAAAATCACGGGAGTGGGTAACGAATACCAACTTACCGATGCGTTTGACCTCCTTTTACGGGATGAAAAGGTATTTAAAACAGCAACGGTGACGCATTGGCTGGATTGCGGTACAATTAAGGCGTTGGCCGAGACGACGACCTTTATTTTGGACCATGAAAAACACACGGCCTCTGGCGTGGGAACCGTCGTTCATCCTCCTGTATTTCTTGGGCCTGGTGCTATTTTGGAAGGCGGAGAAGTCGGACCAAACGTCTCCGTTGAAGCCGGAGCCACGGTTAAAAATTCGAAAGTATCTAATTCTATTGTGTTTGAGAACGCCAAAATTCAAAACTCTACGCTTTCCAATTCTTTGGTGGGTAAAAATGCCACAGTCCAGTCGTTCACCGGGAAAATAAATATTGGTGATCACAGCGAAGTGTCCGGGTAAAAAATAGAATGAACCTATTTCCCGCCGAAGGAGCATCGAAATTAGGCTTAAATGTGGTATTGGATTGGCTGGTTCAGCGTGTCGCCGGCGATTCAACACTTCGTACCTCTGCGGACATTCGGCCTTTTTCAACGCCCGAGGCGGTGAGTGGTGAGTTAAATAAAGTTGACGAACTTCAGCAATGCCTTAAGTTTGATGATCCCATTGGATTTCGCGAATTTGAAGATATTCGGGCCCATTTATCCCGGGCTTCTATTCAAGGTGCGGCTTTAGAAGCGCTGGAATTACGCGCGATCGCAAAGGTTGTGGAGCTGGTCGAGTCAGTAAGGAAGTATTTTTCTGCTCGACGTAGTACCTATCCTTTGATACACAGCGGATTTGCCGATCTCATTCTGAGCCAAGACGCGAAGACTTCAATACTATCATCCATTGATGATAACGGAGATGTTTTAGACGTTGCTTCTCCAGAACTAAGAAAGATCCGCAGGGAATTAGTCCAGGCCAGAAATCGAGTTCGAGAGGCAGCCATGAAGGCGCTTGCCTACGCGTCGTCTCTGGGTTTTGCCGCAGACGACCAACCAACGATTCGGGGAGGTCGTTTGGTCATTCCCATTCGTGCGGAAGCCAAGCGAAAAATAAGCGGGTTTGTCCATGATGTTTCAGCATCTGGGCAAACGGTGTATATCGAGCCCGAAACTGCTCTTATCGGCAATAATGAAGTCAGGGAATTTGAGGCTGCTGAGATTCGAGAGATTTTGGCGATCAGGATTCGATTGACAGAGTTAATTAGGGAGTTCGTCCCCGAAATTCGTTCGGCATTCTCCGCCATTACCACGTTCGATTTACAATGGACAAAGGCGAAATTAGGAAATGTGATTTCAGGAGTCGTTCCGGAAGTGGGGAGTGAGGGCATTATTCGAATTTCAGAAGGGAAAAATCCGGCACTCATGCTGCATTTTTTACAGGAAGGTTCTTCCCGAACGGTGGTCCCATTTTCGCTTGAATTGGGTGAAAAAGATATTATTCTCATCATTTCCGGGCCAAACGCGGGTGGAAAGTCGGTCACGATGAAGTCAGTGGGTCTTTTAGCCGCAATGGTTGCCTATGGAATTCCTATTCCTGTAGGAGAAAAATCGCGATTTGATCTTTTTGATGACGTTTTTGTGGACATCGGAGATGAACAATCATTGGCGGACGATTTATCGACCTTCACATCACATTTGAAAACCCTTAGCCATATTCTTGCGCACGCGACTAGCAATTCCCTGGCGTTGATTGATGAAGCAGGAACGGGAACGGATCCAGAGGCAGGCGGCGCGCTAGCTAGGGCCACACTGGAGCAGTTATTGGACCAGGGAGTGCGTACCATCGCAACGACACACTACGGCCCGCTGAAGGTTTTTGCGCACGAAACGGTTGGAGTCCTAAATGGGTCAATGATATTTGACCAGGCCGAATTGAGACCCACGTATGAGTTTGTAGCCGGCGTGCCAGGATCTTCATATGCTGCTGAAATAGCTGAGAGAGTTGGCCTTTCTCCGTCCATCATATCTCGAGCGAAAGAACTCACGGGCGCAGGGCAAGTCAGGGCGGAAAACCTGATTAGCGATCTCATGGCAAAAAATGCGACACTAAATAAAACCCTTTTAAAGACCGAACAGCTTCAAGAAGAGTTGTTGGCCCAACGTGATTCCGTTTACAGCAAACTCGCGCTTTTACAAAAAGAACGGGAAGGCATTCGGTCAGAGGCGTTACGAAAGGCAGAAGACATCTTTCAAGGTGCCAATAAAACGATTGAACAAGCCATTCGAGATATAAAGGAGTCCGCTGCTTCAAAAGTGGCTACCTCTGGTGCTAGGAAGACCATTGAAGATGCAAAATTGGCGCTTCAAAAAGAGATTGATCGATCGAGTAAGAAAAAAAAGTCAAGAGGAAAACCAAGCAGACAAGATTCGAATGAACGCGCAAAGATCAAAATCGGTGATCGGGTAAGAATGGAAGATGCCCACACCATCGGCGAAGTCGTTGAATTAGAAGGAAAAACAGCCGTAGTGACCTTTGGAAGCATGCAAATGAGGATCGACTTGAGCCGCCTAGTTCGGGTCGGAGACAAGGCAAAACAGGAAGTAAAAATTCGGCAAAACATTTCAACGGATGGGAAGCTATCTATTCATTCCGTAAAAACAAGATTGGATATACGAGGCCAACGAGTGGACGAGGCATTTTCTGAAATCCTTCCATTTTTGGATAAGGGCCTTGGAGCAGGACTAGAAAGGGTGGAGGTATTACATGGGAAGGGCAGTGGGGCCCTTAGGCTCGCTTTGCATGAGTATTTAAGTACAGCCCATGGAATTGCACGCTTTGAGGAGGCTCCCTTGTCAGAAGGTGGTGCTGGAGTCACTATTATATATTTTTAAGCCAGAATCGAAAACTATTATGGCTGGTCGCAATGACCACTGATAAGGTCAGGGCTGTCAATCTAAACAGACACGCTTTTTCAACATTACTTTGAATCTGGTAGGTATAGATGATTCAAAAATTGAGGCTCACTTATTGCTGCAAATCAAGGAAATGTTTGATATGATGCCGGACCATCTTTCATTTATCGAATCCACTCCCTCCAAATAGCGTCGTCGCAGTCGAATTCAGTCGCTACCTTTAATACCCCGATCTCTCAAAGCTTTGTCATGTTGAAACGCGCACTTCTTTTCATCATTATCCTGATTTCCTGGCTCAGCGCTGGAGTCTCGGCTCAGTCGACAGATCAACTTTTAAGTCAATTGAAATCTTACATTATGTCTGCGGATGCAGTTGGGATTGCCAGTCAGACCATGAATTCGGTTGAAATTACACAGTTTGCAGAAGGTCGATATTATTCGAAAGGACAGGCGACGCTGTTGCTGAAAGGCTTTTTTAAAGATTATCCCCCGCATGATTTTAAAGTTGTGGCTTCAACGAAGTCGTCTGGATCCTGGTTTATGGAGGGGTTATACACTCCCAAAAATTCGGTAGATAAACTCAAAATATATATTCGGCTACGAGTCGCGCAAGGAACTTGGAAAGTGCGAGAGATCCATATCGAACAGGCCAATGAGTGATCTAAGTCGCCATTTCTCAAAGATATCGCGCCTTGCTCCAAAATCGAGCTGGGTGGTTTTAGGCGCTTTACTGTTGGCATTAGTCTTTTCTAAGGTGTTTGGTATATGGGAAGTTTCGCGCCTTGACCGGAGTGCTCTAGAGCCACTATCACAATGGCGTGAACAGGCATTCCATCAAATAGAGGAGAGTGTTGATGATGTTTTTCGGGAATTACATCAATCGTCACTAGCATTGGCTTCTTCTTTTGAGGTGATAGACGGTTTTCGTTCAAGACAAGGGTTGCGCGGCACGAACGAAAAAATCGTCAGTTTGTCGGCCGGGATTGAATTGAATGACCGGACTTTTCTAGAAATTTACGATCAACACCCCACCTTATTGGGTTGGAGCGGGCCAGCTTTCCCAATGGATTCGGGCGTTTCAGATCCTGAATTTTTGGTTCGAGCGGTCGACCGAGTGGCGCGCGATGGAGCAAGGCGAACAGCACTGGTGGTTTGGCAACCTATTTTTGACGAAGGAAGGGTAATAGGTACGATTCGTATGGGGCAAATTGTGGAATCAATTGTGCCCATCAAAAATGATTACTTGCGGGATTATTCGTGGAATGAGGAATGGACTAAAAGGCTAAAAACGTCTGCGGTCTTCGAATTCGGCGACCGCATCACCATCAAAAACGATTCTGAACGTACGATAAAATCCCCATTTGGGGACGTGCTTGGAAAGGTAACCTTGGTCTCGCCTTCGATTGAGTCTTTGAAAAAAGAAAAGTCTCAAAAATATGATGACGTGGTGATTTTTTGGGCCTTTCTCATCATGATGTGGATCCTGATTGTTTCGTCCTTAGGGATCTGGAATTATTATCGGAATCGTGCGCTTCAAGACGACCCTCACGATGATCCTTTAAAAATGAGATTTCTGGGCTTTTACCTTGCCTGGTTAGTTTTTGTTAGATGGACGTTCCTCTTTTTTGATATTCCGTCCAGGTGGCAATTGGGCAAGTCGCCCCTAGCACCATTATTCGATCCCCAACATCTGGCTTCCGAATTTGGCTTCGGCGCACTCCGCAACATTGGGGACCTATTTATTTCGGCCATTTTTTTAACAATGGCCAGTTTGGTCATCTTGCGCGCCACTTCATGGATGCGATTACAAAAAGTGGCCACCCTTCATTTTGATAACCGAGCCACTTTCCGAGCACGAACAATCGTTTTTGTTTGTATTCACGTGGGTATCGCTGCGCTGATTTCTGCTTTTTTGTTTGAATTGTCTTCACACACGATTCTGGACAGCACGCTGGATTACTTCGCAAGGTCTGGATTATTGCCAGAACGTATGATCCTGGTCGTATTCGGGGCTCTTTTGTTGGTCGTATTCGCTTCTGTATTGGTTGGTGGAAGATCACTTTGGATGCTCTTGTTTTTGGGAAAAGAAGATGTTTCTCTTCTTCCGTCTCCAGCAAAAGTTGTAGGATTGTATGGTTTGGCGGGCGTTTTGATTGGATGGTTCACCGTCTGGATGGAATGGGGGGCACCAATCGAGGTCTTTGGGGTCATTCTTGTGGCGATAATGGTATCTGCACGAGCCAATCCGGTTCAAGCGACGCGGCGTTCTCCAGTCGTCGCGTTGAGGCATATCGTTCCACTGGTCATGGTCACGTCCATATTACTTTTTCCCATGTTGGAAATAAGCGCTGACCACAAAACACAAAACCGGATGAAGGATGCGGCCCAGTCATTCTTAGAAGACCAGGATTCTCGGATTATGTTTGCCGTTTCCCAGGTTTTGACGACTGCATCGACAGAAGGGTTTTTGTCCGCTTTTAACTCGATTAATCAAACAGCTGATGCAGAGGCAAGGTCTCGAACAGATTCCCTGGCGGAAGAATCTACACGGGGGTTTTTGCTCTCCGCAATGGTGGGATACGACGTAACTGTCACGATTCACTCGCTTGATGGTACGGTCCTAGGTCGGTACAGTAGCCTTATTCGTCGTGCCTCCCGTTCCACACGAGATCAGGCCGACAAGGCGGATTTTGAGCTCTTTTCGGCTATGTATAAAGATTTTGGTGGCGACGGACCCATGATCGAAAAATTGACCGGAACCACGGATCAAAACAGATTTCGATACACAGGATTTCTGAATGATCCGAGTAAGGAAGAGTTTTATATGTTGGTGCGTGCAGAGCAAAGAATTGTTGCCGAATCCGCTGGTTCACCGTTTCCAAAAGTTTTAAGCCCGGCAGGTTATTACGGGAATCGGTTTGCAGACCTTTCTGTCGCAGAGTTTAAAGACGGCGTACTAATTCGAAGCCAAGGGAGAAATTTTGGCCGTTCATTTTTGGACGAAGATGTTCGGGAACGTTTGTTGAGCAATCCAGAGGTATGGATAAAAGAGTCGATTAGAGACCGATCGTACGAGACGTATTACCGTACAGAAGAATCCTTGGACTCTGGTTCAAACTCTTCGGTAATCGCGATTCGGAAGCGCACAACTAACTTTTTTGACCAATTGTATCACCTTCTAAGAGTGGTCGTGGCGGGAATGTTTTTGGCTGCACCGTTTTATTTAGGAGGAGTCTTTTGGAGATTAAGAAAAAAAAGGTTGCCTGATGAGCCTAGGCACTTTCGTGATCGAGTTCTGAACGCTTTCTTTTCTGTGGGTATCGTCACTGTATTTGCGATGGGGTTTGTCGGATTGGGCGTGGTCACCGGCGAGAACGATCGTGCGATCGAATCTTGGCTCAGGCAACATTTAGAGAGGGTTGAAGAGACCCTACAATTGGAAACGAATGGCGAAGAGATGCCATATCGGGTACTCGAGCGCATGAGCGTGGATTCGCTTTCGGCACGAGTCGGATTGGACCTCGTCGTATTTCGCGGTGTTGAAGTCGATCAGGCAAGTCGACCTGAACTTATCAAAGACCGACTAATTGAGCGACGCCTTCCGATCGAGGCCTATTCGGCGCTGTTTTTTGAAGGGTACAGGTTTGTCACCGTCGACGAAAATTTGGGACTATTTGAGTATACGGCTGGTTATCGAACGTTAACTGATGAAAGTGGCCTTCCTAGATATGTCTTATCCATTCCGACCTTACCCGAACAGGAACGAATTGAGGAAGAACGCGCGAGGACGGTTGCTTATTTGTTCGGCTCATTATTGTTGCTGGTGTTAGTCGTGATGGTCACTGCCTCTCTGCTGGCCAATGCCCTCACTAGGCCCATTGCTCAACTCAGAGCAGGTCTTCAATCGGTGGCGGCGGGACATTTTGAGCGGATAGCAAAAATTGAATCGGGAGATGAAATTGCAGGCCTCGTAGATTCGTTTAATACGATGCAAGATCAGTTGGAAGAAAGCCAGCGGCTCATCGGTCAGCAAGAGCGGCAGCTTGCATGGAAAGAAATGGCCCGACAAGTTGCCCATGAAATCAAGAATCCGCTGACTCCTATGAAGTTGTCGATTCAGCATCTTCGATCTGCCTACTCAAGACGCAGCGAAGACGGAACCGACGACGCGAAGTTTTCAAACAAATTCGATCAAACTACCACCACGCTGATTGAACAAATAAATGCCCTCGCCCGGATCGCCAATGAGTTTTCCTCCTTTGGCCGAATGCCAACTCACATTCGGGAAGAGGTGGATTTAAACGTCGTAATTCAAGAAGCCGTTGAATTGATGCAGGCCGAAGACAATGTCGACATATCGACCGAACTGGGAACCAGTCGTTTTATTGTTCAAGCGGATCGAGAGGCCCTGCGAAGGGTATATATCAACTTTTTGAAAAATGCTATCCAAGCCGTTCCTGAGGGCCGCTTGGCTGAAATACTAATTACTTCTAACGCCGTCTTGGAGGGCGATCAGTGGTACGCCGTCAGCAAAGTGATTGACAACGGCGCAGGTATCCCCAGAAATCTTTGGGAAAAAATATTCGTCCCGAGTTTCTCCACAAAAACGAGTGGTACAGGGTTAGGGCTGGCCATTGCTCGAAAAACGGTTGAAAACATGGACGGAGAAATCGGATTTGATACTCGATTTGAAAAAGGGAGTACATTCTGGATCAAAGTGCCGATGAACACATCCGGAAATTGAATACGCCTTCAGTGTGCGGTATCTTAAGATTTCTGCTCCTTTTCCTTTTTTACAGCCCAGATTAAGGCTGCTTTCTACAAAGCTGAACGAAGCCTGCTAGGCTGTCAAGAAATTATTATCGAGCAACTCACTTCATGTTGATCGTCCCCCCATTTGCAAGTCGATGTAAGCTGAATTCCCTATCTGCCTGGGATGCATCGTTTGATCACCCCTTTGTGCAGGCCCTAATTGACGGTTCTTTGTCCACTGATCGGTTTCGGTATTATCAGATGCAGGACGCCCGCTATTTGGAATCCTATGCCGATGTGTGTTGCATTTTAGCTACTAAATTTACCTTACCGTCAGACAAATTGTGGTTTATCGACGGAGCGAAAATGGCGTTGGTGGTTGAACAAGAGTTACATACGGGTTACGGAAAACAGTTAGGATATTCGCCGCAACAAGTTGCGGCGCTTGATATTACGCCGAATAATAGAGCGTACCAAAACCACATGTTAACGAGCGTTTCAAATGGATCATTGGTGAAGGGACTTGGGGCGCTTTCGCCTTGCCCCTGGCTGTACACAGAAATTGGTCTACGGATTGCCGAAATACCTGGAGGAATTCCTTTGGATCATCCCTACGGCAAGTGGCTTTCTACGTATTCTGATCCGGTTTTTATTCAATATACCAATGACCTTTTGGCCTATTTAGAGCGTGAGTCTCTCAGTCAAGGCATGGAAAATCAACAAAGTGCTATGGAAGCGTTTGATTTGAGCGTAAAATACGAGTGGATGTTTTGGGATCAGGCTTGGAACATGCAAAAATGGCCTATATGATATTATGAAGAAAGTTTTAACACGATGAGAGCTATTGTAGTAGGAGCAGGTGTGGTTGGTTTTGATGTGGCAAAATTATTGTCCCATGCAGAACATGATGTCGTCGTTATCGATTCGGACCCCGAAGCGCTGGCTCATGTGAACGAAAAATTGGATGTAATGACGGTTTGCGGAAACGGGACGTCAACAGCCGTATTAGAAGAAGCCGGAATTAGGAATTCGCGGATTTTAATTGCGGTTACCGCCATTGACGAGGTCAACATTATCGCGTGTATGTTGGCCGATCGTATGGGTGTTGAAACGACGGTTGCACGAGTCCGGTCGGACGAGTTAGCCAACACCAAAACAGTTCTAAATGCGGCCGATTTCGGGATCGATCTAGTTATTCATCCAGAAGAAAGTGCAGCCGAAGAAATTGTTCGATTGATTCGGCGGGCAAGCGCAACAGATGTCGTCATGTTGGCAAACGACCGCCTTCACATAGTGGGCCTGAGGCTTGAATCAGATAGCCCAGTGATAGGCCGAAGCCTGCGCGATGTGGTATCTGAAGGTGAAAAAATCAGGTTTAGGGTTATGGCCATTGTTCGCGGTATTCGAACCATTTTACCGAAGGGAGATGAGCGATTCCGAAAAAATGACCAGATTTTTGTCTTGGCTCGGCCCAAAAGTGTACCTCCAATGCTAGAAATTTTTGGCAAAAGGGATCGTCGAATTCAAAATGTTATGATTTTGGGCGGTACGGACATTGGGGTCAAAGTGGCCTATCAGCTCAGCATGGAAAAGCATAAAAGTATTAAACTGATTGAGTCAAATCGTCAACGTGCCGAGCAACTTGCTGAATTGTTAGGGTCGGTGCTAGTTATTCATGGCGACGTTACCGATATCGATTTATTAGTAACCGAGGGATTATCCGACATGGATGCTTTTGTCGCCGTTACGGATGACGAAGAGTCCAACTTGGTTACTTGTTTACTGGCCAAACATTTGACGGTGCGAAAGACGGTCGCTTTGCTCTCAAAAGGCGCATACATTCCAATTAGCCAATCTATTGGACTCGACGCTGCAGTAAATAAAAAGCTTGCAGTTTCGCGTGAAATCATGCGGTTTCTCCGAGGAAAACATATTAAGAGTGTCGCGACTGTTCATGGAATGGATGCGGAAATTTTGGAGATAGAAGCCAGTCCTCGGTCATATATCACTTCTGACATTCTTATGA
Organism: uncultured Bacteroidota bacterium; assembly: GCA_937876355.1. Taxonomy (GTDB): domain Bacteria; phylum Bacteroidota; class Rhodothermia; order Rhodothermales; family UBA10348; genus UBA10348. The sequence goes on from CALFHN010000138.1 coordinate 14,445, forward strand.
ATTTAAAATTACCCTCGGGCGTTTTGTTGGCCGCCGTTAGTAAAGGCTCGGATATTGATATTGCCATGGGTATGACGCGGGTTGAACCAGGAAACAGCGCGTTTTTATTCGTCATGCCGGGACAAATCACAAAAGCGGAAGCGTTGTTCGCCACCCCATAAACACCAAAAAAGATGGTTTTAAATCTTCGAGCCGTGTTTTATACGCTGGGGATCCTAGTGTTTTTTCTGGGTGTGGCGCTGGTTATTCCAATGTTTGTCGCCTTTTATTACGGCGAGCCCGAATGGTGGACTTTTGGATTAACGGCACTTCTATCGTTGCTTGTTGGAGCCGTGTCTTGGTATTCCAAAAGTAAAGCGAACAAAGAGCTTCAGATTCGTGACGGGTTTGCCGTTGTAGCATTGGCCTGGTTGGTGCTTTCAGTAATCGGAGCTCTTCCTTTCGTACTGGGAGGTGTTTTAGATTCTTTTACTGATGCGTTTTTTGAAACCATGAGTGCTTTTACGACCACCGGAGCAACCATTTTTGGTGGGGCAGGAAACATGGATATAGAGTCTATGCCTCATGCTTTCTTGTTCTGGCGAAGCCTGGCTCATTGGATGGGAGGCATGGGGATCATCGTTTTAACATTGGCGATTTTACCTCTTTTGGGCGTTGGAGGTATGCAACTTTTTAAGGCAGAGGTACCGGGTCCTTCTGCCGATAAACTGACGCCTCGAGTTCAGGAGACAGCCAAACGATTGTGGTTGATCTACGTGGGAATTACAATCGTTGAAATTTTATTTCTTTTGCCTGCGATGTCGCCATTTGACGCGGTAAATCATGCATTTGCTACTATGGCGACAGGAGGATTTTCTACTAAAAACGGTTCCGTTGGTCAGTTTAATTCTGCATATATCGATTGGGTGATTACGGTTTTTATGTTTTTGGCAGGGGTCAATTTTGCCTTACACTACAGATTGCTTCGGGGCAAAACGATCACCGTGTTAAAGGATACTGAGTTTCATGTCTACACAGGTATCATGTTGGTTGCAACGGTAATCATCACGTTTAGCATCTGGACACCCAGCATGCAGTATCTGCCTGATTTTCAGGTAGAAGGAGTATTCTCAGGATATGCATCCATCGCAGAAGCGCTACGCTACGGCGCTTTCCAAGCTGCTTCAATTATTACGACGACGGGTTTCGGGACTACAGACTATGAAATATGGCCTCCGGTTGCGATCGGCATCTTGTTTTTGTGCTTTTATATAGGCGGGATGGCGGGATCTACTGGGGGTGGGGTAAAAGTTGTGCGCCACGTCTTGATGTTTAAAAACTCGTTTAAAGAAATAAAACAACTCATACACCCTCAAGCCGTCATCCCAGTTCGACTAAACAACCGTGTCGTTTCTCAGGACGTGATGAAAAATGTGCTTTCGTTCATCGTTCTTTACCTGGGAATTATCGGAGTGGGAACGCTTACCATGACCTTTTTGGGCCTCGATATATTGACTTCTTTTGGAGCCACGCTGTCCAGTGTCGGCAACATTGGGCCCGCATTTGGCACTCTTGGTCCTTCTGAGAACTATGCGCACTTGCCTGCGGTGGGTAAATGGGTACTTTCTTTCCTTATGATGGCGGGAAGGCTGGAAATTTTTACCGTAGTCATACTTTTTGTGCCTGCTTTTTGGAAACGATAAACGGTTCGATGTCTGTTTTGAACGGCTCAGGGTAAATATGTGCTATGATCACAGAATCGGCACGAGTTTTGGTCTATAACAAGGCAGCTACCTGGCGGTAGCTGCCTTGTTATTTAAAAGGACAAGCCGATAATCTCAATACATACGAATTGACTTTGGAATTCTGGATTCAGAAGGAAAAGGAGGATGCGAAAATGGGAGCTCACGAATATCTCGAAAAATATGTCAGGACTCTTCCAAGCGGTGCTTTAGGATGGGATCGATCCATTTTTTCGCGCTCGGGGCAATGGGATGCTTCTGAATTGATTGATGCAGCTGTTGATATCGCCTGGGAGGTATTCATGTATGTCCCATCGTTGGAACGCCCCGGGATTGATATCCATCAAAGCGGTAATTATTTGGTCATTGGTCCGATAACAGTAGAAAATGGAAATTTTCTAGCAATGGCGGCGTAATAACTAGCTTCTTAGGAGAAGTCTCGGTAACCAAAATAATGGAGCACGAACTTCATTTTGGATGCCGTCATCGGCCCAAAGCCCGGCAGTTCGATTAATCGTTTCTGAATTGTAGCGAAATCAACACCGCGGTTCCACATGTTTTCTGCTGAGCCATCATACTTATCGACCACCAACTTGGCAATGGCCAGTGTCCGTTCGGCCATAACATTTGTAAATCGATGTACGGCTGGCTTTTGAGCGAAGAGCGCAGCAAGTTGATCAAAATCCATTTCCGCAATTTGGTTCATGTCCAAATGACCAAGGCGTTCGAACAATCTGTGTGGACCCGCGAAAGCATATTCTGCTCGGACTCTCTGGTCAAACAACATACCAAGCAAAGCTGCATTTGGATGATCCATAATGAATTGATCCAAAACAGGGTCCCCGATGAGCGTACCATCCGTCTTAAATCGTTCAATCATGCGGACCAGTCCGCCTTCCATTTTACCATAGTCTAATAACTTGGATGCATATGCCATTATAACCCACCAATTTTTTTCCACTTAGCGCCTTGGGCCGTATCCATCACTTCTACCCCTAAGGCCGTGAGCGCCTCTCGTATTTCGTCGGCTTTTCCCCAGTTTTTGTCCATTCGAGCCTGTTGACGTTCAATTAATAAGGCCTCAACTGCATTATTTAGGTCCTCGTCCGGCTTTACGTTTGATGCCAAAACGTTGTTGTTAACGTGAACTACTCCCAGCAAGTCGTTCATATCTGCGAGCCAAGATCGGGTCGCAGTAATTTCGGTTTGGGACAATGTGGCGAGCTTTGCCTGGATCATTTTAGTGCCTCCAAACAATGCAGCAAGGGCAGTTGGCGTATTCAAGTCGTCTTTCATGGCTTCCAAGGCCCGGTCGAAAATTGATTTCAACGCAGACCCTAAGTCGCCATCATAGGTGCGGGAGTCGTCGCTCGGATATCCAACGGCCGTCACGATTTCTGCCAGTCGCTCACGGTGTTTCACATTTCCTTTTAGCGTTTTGATGGTGAAATTAAACGGCTTACGATAATGACCCGACAAAAGCGTCATTCTAACCGCAAGGGGGTCAATTCCTTTTCCGCCTTCTCCGGGGGGGGCCACCAAGTCGCGCACCGTAAAAAAATTCCCAAGGCTTTTGGACATTTTTTCTCCTTCGACCTGAAGAAACCGAGTATGCACCCAGTATTTCGCAAAGGGTTTTCCAGTAAGCGACTCTGACTGTGCTATTTCACATTCGTGGTGCGGAAAAATTAAGTCCTCTCCTCCAGCGTGAAGATCAATTTGGTCTCCCAAATATGCCATTGCCATCGCTGAGCACTCAATGTGCCATCCTGGAAATCCCCATCCCCATGGGCTATACCACTGCATTAAGTGCTTGTCGTCCTTCTTCCACAAAGCAAAATCCCGTGGATCCTTCTTTTCGCTGTCAACGACGACGTCTCGAACAGTCTGCTCTAACTCGTTCTCCAACGTGTTTCCGGAGAGCTGGCCGTAAGAGGGAAAGGAGGTAACAGAAAAATAGACGCCTTGAGACGTTTCATATGCATGACCTTTGTCAATCAACGATTGAACAGCTGCAATTTGTTCACGTATGTGCTCTGTCGCTCTCGGCCGAATCGTGGGCTCAACTAGATTGAGAATATGCCAATCTTCAATCAATTTGCCGGAATAAAACCGAGCCAAATCCCAAACGTTTGAGAACTGCTCTCCTTCTTTGGAGCGCAATGCTTTGGCCATTCGGTCTTCTCCAGACGGATCACTAAAATCATCTTCCGTCAAATGTCCAACATCGGTAATGTTGGTAGCGTAGGTTACTTGCCATCCCATTTTCCTTGCAGTTCGAAGAATGAGATCGGCGGTCACAAAGGACCTGAAATTGCCTATATGTGCGTACGAATAGACGGTTGGGCCACACGAATAAAAGGTCAGATGGCCTTTTTTGAGAGTCTGTATGGGCTCAACTTCGCGGGACAGTGTATTGTATATCTTAAAATCACTTTCCAAAGCAATACTGGCTAGATTCGAACGACGGAGACAACGTATTTTACGATTCACAAACGCCATCAATGTATATGAGTTCAATTTTCATCAGATGTTGAAGATGGGATCGATTATGACATGGAATGGAATTCTGTGAGACTCGTCTAAGAGATAATTAAGCACCTTACCTACGAACCACTATGCGCTCCAACTTTAAAATATTATCAACGTTTTGTTTGATTGCCGTTATGGTCCTCGGCTTTGCTATTTCAGCATCTGCACAGGGGCGTGGAGCTCCACAGACACCAGCGGAACAAAAGGCGGCTTTTGACACTAATTTTTCAACGCTGGTCACTTCTTTGGTTTTAGCTGAAGAGCAGAGCCCAAAGATGAAAGAAATCCTCTGGACTGCTCAAGAAAAGCGCAACGAAATGATGGCTTCTCTTCGCGGCGGTCGCAGTGGCGGTGGCGGCGGTGGCCAAAGAGGAGCAATTCGAGAAAAAATTGACGAGATGAATAAAGAGACACTGGCATTACTTGCGGATGTTTTGACTGCAGATCAGCTTAAGAAATATGAAGAAATTCAGGCTACTCAGCAGCAAGGCCGCGGACAAAGGCAAGGCCGTCCTCAAGGACAAAATCGCCCGTAAACGTAGGATCGTCAAGATCGTCAGAAGTCTAGAAATCACAAGGAAGTTAATTGCAAATTGCTCCTTCCATATCGTCCTGGTTGACGTACCCATCACAAGAAGTGAAAGATACATCAGCAATTAGGACCCTATCCGTCTCCGATTCGAGTTCCGAAGCCTCATTAATTGAAGCCTCGTTGGAGGGTAATGATAACGCGTTTAGGATTCTTGTTGAACGGTTTATGGATGAGGTATCTCGAACAGTAACGGGGATGTTAGGACCAGTTGCAGACGTTGATGACGTGGTTCAGGAGGTTTTTATCAAACTTCATGGCTCATTGTCGTCATTTCGAGGAGAAGCATCGCTCAAGACATTTGTGGTCAGAATGGCTATAAACAAAAGTTTAGATGCTCTTCGCAAAAGAAAACGGAAGTCGTGGTTAAGTCCTTGGGCTGACATTGAGGAAAATGAGCCGGTTTCTAGCATACAAACGGATTTTGAACTAACCGCTTCAGAGCGGAGAGGCCAGTTACGACGAGCCGTAAACAACTTACCTGATAATCAAAGAGCTGTTATCGTATTGAGACTGATCGAAGATATTAGTACAGAAGAAACAGCTAGAATTTTGGATGTGCCATACGGCACGGTTTTATCCCGTTTGAAAAGGGGATTGGACCGGCTCAGAACAGATCTGGGTGATTCAGCCGTTTTAAGCGAGTAACAACCGCAGAAATAAAATGCGTACCGAAAAACAAAAAGAAAACGAAACACACTATTTGAGTTCACTCTCAGATTCGTTTGTTCACGAATTACGAGATCTCGTTGTTAATGAACGAGACGAAACCATGATGTCTATGCCTGC
>CALFHN010000139.1 GCA_937876355.1 uncultured Bacteroidota bacterium
AAGGTCTCTTCTGAAATCCAACCATCTCGAAGTTCCAAATCCGTTGAAATCATATTCCACGTTGACTCAGGACTCCCCACCCACATCCGGACGCTCAAATTTGCTGGCCTGGAAAATTTAACCGAAGCTGAAAAAAGCGAGTTGGTATCCGATTCATTTCTGGGATCTGGCGACGTAGATCGCACCGATGGATTGTCATGGAAACCGAACGGCCTACGGTATTCTGCACCCCTGCTTTTGGAAGAACGGCGACGACTCATCACCTATTTGAAAGAACAGGGTTTTGCAGTTGTGGGTAGAGATTCAATTCATGCGGTAGTATATCCAATTAGTGAGGATTCCCTTGACGTGACTATAGTTGTCCGGCCCGGTCCCCGCTTTCGGTTCGGAGATCTGACATTTAATGTAACCGGTCCGATAGCATCAGCACCTGAAAGAAAAGATAGCTCGTATGTGTCTAGAGGTGTTTCTAACGAATCAAGTGGGAGCATAGTGGCCTATTTATCTAGTGAGCCTCATTTAGATTTTGACCTGCTTACCCGGACGCTTCAGTTCCGTCCTGGAGATCAGTATAACCAAAACCGCTTGCTCGCAACCAAGCGCCGTTTAGATGCCAGCGGTGTTTTTTCCTATACGGATATTGGAACAGCATCAACTGAATTTGTAGAGGGAGAGATGCCTCGAATATCCCAGCAAATCAATTTGCGAACACGTGTTCGACATCAAGTTCGCTTTGAGACCTTTATGCAGCAGCGAAACGGGGCACTAGCCGAGACGGACAATGAGCTTGGAGCCGGGCTAGGGGTCACCTATTCTAACCTCAATTTGTTTGGAGGCGGAGAATCTTTTCGATTGAGATCAACGGGTAGCCTCTCGGTCGACTTAGGGGGAGCTGGGGGGTTTACGTCAGCCCAGTGGGAATCCAGCGCTAGTCTTTCATATCCCTATCTCACCTTTCCAATGGGTCGTTTTGATCGCCTGGCTACGCTTTATGAAGCGCGGAGCGAGTTGTCCGTTTCTTTGCTTGCAGCGCGCAGAGACGCACTTCGCCTAACGCTACGAGGTCGAGGGGGGTTGCGGTACCGGTTCGAGTTACGACACAACGAATCTCTTACTTCGATTTTGGACCTCGTTGAGATTACCGTTTCTAATCCCGATACCCTTTCGGGCTTCAAGGAATTCTATCTAGATGATGTTTTAAGCGCAATCGATGACCCGGTTCAGCGTGCTCAAATCATCGAAGATTACACCAGGCCTCAATTCAATAATGCAGTTCGGTACACACTACGTTCTGCTACGTCCGATCCATTTAGGCGCGAAAGCGGACATAATCGAGAATTCACTGCCGAAATCGGCGGAAATATGGGCCGCATATTAGATGGCCTAGTGTTCACTCCGGGGAAAATTGAAGGTTCTATCCCAGGTTTGGGTGTTTTTGGAGGAAGTGGTGCTGGGGGGCGCATGATTTATCGGCCGTATCTTCGGTTTTCGGCTGATATGAGGTGGTATCGACCTCTTAATTCGCGAAACGTCCTCGCTTTGAAATTTTTTACCGGCTTTGCTCAACCTACTGGCGATTCCGATGTAGTGCCATTTGACCGTCGTTTCTATTCCGGAGGCGCTTCTTCCGTCCGCGCCTGGCGCCTACGAGAGTTGGGTCCGGGAAGTGCCAAATTTACCTCAGACAGCGATTCGCTCGTATCCGCTACCGATGGATCCAATATTTTGGGTGGTGACGTGAAGCTAGAAATGTCTGCAGAACTCAGAACTACGGTACTTCGAAGTCTATTCTCGGCCAATTGGATATTTGCAATGTTTGTTGATGCCGGAAATGTGTGGCTTGGCCCCCGAAACCCTGGAAATTCAGATGGACGATTCAGATTTGATCAATTTGCTGGGGATTTAGGAGTTGGAGCCGGATTCGGCTTACGACTTGGATGGGACTATCTTATCGTTCGGCTAGATGCTGCGTACAAGGTTCACGATCCGCAGAGGCGCGGCGATCTTCTGCCGGATGGCATGAGGAAACCGGTCTTGCAATTCGGTATTGGACACACGTTCTAGGATATTTGACTGGCTTTTAGCCCCGACACATTTGTCGAAATTGATTTAGAAAGGATGTTGCGTTGAAAAAAGGATCTATTGTTACTCTTGAGATGGAAAAGTTCGCTGACCGTGGTAAGTCTCTTACCAAGCTCGACGGATACGTCGTGTTTGTCGCGGGGGCCGTTCCAGGCGATACCGTCAAGGCACGGGTGTTTAAAAAACGTAAAAAGTTTGCTGAGGCCACGTTGTTGGAAGTCGTGACACCGAGCCCCCTTCGGACCGAAGCCAAATGTGCCTACTTTTTGACATGTGGAGGGTGTAAGTGGCAACACGTCAATTATGAGAGTCAGCTTGAGGCCAAAACGCAGTCTGTTCGAGATGCGTTTGAACATCACGGTGGCTTCGATTCCGTTCAGGTTGAGAATACCTTGGGAACGGATAACACGTACTATTATCGCAACAAAATGGAGTTCAGTTTCAGTTCGGGTCGATGGCTGACTCCAACCGAGATTAGTTCAGACGAAAAATTTGATACCTCATTTGCTCTCGGATTACATGTGCCAGGCAACTGGGCGAAAGTGCTAGACCTATCGGAGTGTCACCTCCAGTCTGAGTTGAGTGCAGAATTAGTCAACGCCGTGCGTACGTTGTCGTTGGAGAACGGATGGAAGCCCTGGGATACGAGACGACACGTCGGTTACTTACGACATTTAGTCATTCGACAATCCACCAAAATGCCCGAAATGATGGTCAATTTGGTCACTAGTTATGTAGACACGGAGCGGATGGCCTTGTTCGCTGAGTTTCTTCAAGCACAGTTTCCGCAGGTTACAACACTCGTCAACACCATCAACTCTACCCAAGCCCAAACAGCTTTTGGGGAAGAGGCGCATGTTATTTTTGGCAGCGGAGTAGTTCACGATAAGATTGGCGATTGTACGTTTGAGATTGCTTCAAATGCATTTTTTCAGACAAACACCGTCCAAGCACAAGTACTTTATGAGGTCGCGCTTGAATATGCTGAGCTAAAACCAACCGATCTTGTCTACGATTTGTATTGTGGGGCAGGAACGATTTCATGTTTTATAGCACCTCATGTTAAACAGGTTGTGGGTGTTGAATTGATCAACGAAGCGGTTAAAAATGCTCGTCGGAATGCGAAAGCCAATGGTATTGAAAATGTGACCTTTGTCACCGGAGACATGATGCGCCTTTTTAATGCCGCATTTGTAAAAAAACATGGGCGTCCAGATGTCTTGATCGTGGATCCACCAAGAGCTGGAATGCATCCTAAAGTGGTAGATCAGATCCGCGAGTTGGCCCCCGATCGATTTGTGTATATATCCTGTAATCCGATGACACAAGCCCGGGATTTGGCGTTGCTCTCAGACATTTACAAAATAGATAAAATTCAACCCGTGGATCTCTTTCCTCATACCCATCATATTGAATCTGTCGCTCGTCTTAAGAAAAAGTGAGCCTCTCGTCTCCCTCTCATATTGTCTCGTTTAAAGGCACTGCTGTATTTGTAACAGGAGGTACGGGTTTCGTTGGAAGCCACCTAGTTGAATACTTGCTGGAAGCCGGGTGCACCGATGTTAGATGTTTGATTCGGAAGGATAAAAAATGGCTAGAAGGTTTGCCCGTGACGTGTATTGAAGGCACCTTGGACAATGAACAGGCCCTAGAGTTGGGGATGAGAGGTGTAGACTATGTATTTCACGTTGCCGCATTGACTCGTTCGGTTCGTTGGGAGGATTTTTACGACGCCAACGTCAAAGGCACTGAAAATTTACTCCTAGCGGCTGAGAAAGAATCTCGAACCGGTGTCCAACAGCAGCATCAACAAACGGCGGAATCGGAGGCCAACCTCCAACCTGTTTCTTCCTTAAAGCGCATCGTTTTGGTCAGTAGTTTGGCGGCCATTGGCGTTTCTAATCAGGAGGTAGTCGACGAACAGACAGCCTTGGCACCAGTCAGTATGTATGGTCGAAGCAAAGCGGAAATGGAACAAATGGCTGCTCGTTTTGACCTGCCCATTACTATTGTTCGGCCTCCAGCTGTGTATGGTCCCCGGGAAACCGACATATTTACCTTTTTTAAGACGATATCAAAAGGGTTATGCCCGGTGGTTGGCTCAGCCTCCAAACGTGCATTGAGCCTGGTTCATGTTCGGGACCTGGTGGTAGGCATTGCCCAATCCGCTTTAAGCCCAGCCGCCAATAATGCAACCTTTTTTCTCGGCTCGCCAGTTCAATTTGCATGGAGCCAGATTCGAGATGCAGCCACTAGCGCCCTCAATCGGCGTGTTATTACCATACCCATTCCGCCTTCAGTCATTCCTTTGGTTGGGTGGATCTCAGAAGGAATTGGGAAAATTATGGGGTTTTATCCGCCTTTGAATAAGGAAAAAGCGTTTGAAATCGTTCATGCATCCCTAATGTGTAGTAGCACGCGGGCCTCACAAACTTTTGGATATCAACCCTCGATTCTTTTGGAAGATGGAATTGCTGAAACTATTCTTTGGTATCAAGACCAGAAGTGGCTCAAAAAATGAGCTTTGAATCTTTGCTGAATCTGGAATATTAATGCTAATCGGAGAATCTCTCGGATTGGACCATCGTTGATAGCATTGTATTGCCTTTTGCATCCCCACCCACAAACGCCTTTTCATCGTGAGCAATCTCGGTTTCAACTCGGGTTACATTGAAGAACTTTACCGTCAATATCTGGACAACCCGGAGAGTGTCAGCGAAAGTTGGAAAGAATTTTTTCAAGACTATCGCCCCGATCACGGCTTTGTTGCCGTCACCGGCGCGAGATCGGTATACACTGAATCAAAAGCCTTAGTTGCTCCGATTGACGAGAAACGGGAGGCACTTGAAGCTGCGCCCTCTTGGGCAGATGAAGAGCCCATCCGCGGCGCAGGGGCCAAGATTGTTGAAAACATGCAAGCCAGTTTGGCTGTCCCGACCGCAACCTCGGTCAGAACAGTACCCGTCAAGCTGATGGCTGAAAATCGCATGTTGATCAATGAACATCAACGTTTGGTTGGGGGAAACAAGGTTTCGTTCACGCACATCATTGCGTGGGCCATAGTTAAAGGACTAAAAGTTTTCCCATCTCTCAATACGACGTATCGTTATTCAGAGGATGGTCATGTGCACGTCGTTCCGCACGCCGTCAATCTAGGACTGGCTATTGATATTGAGCGCCGAGGCAAAAGGACCCTTTTGGTACCCAACATCAAGTCGGCCGATCAGTTAAATTTTGCTCAGTTGTTAGGCACGTATAACGATCTTGTTCGCAGAGCACGGGACAATAAACTCGAAGTGGCCGATTTTCAACAGACCACAGCGACTCTTACGAACCCTGGGATGATCGGCACCAATTTGAGCGTTCCGAGACTCATGGACGGCCAAGGCGTGATTGTAGGAGTTGGATCGATCGGGTATCCGACCGAATATTATGCATTCCCGCCTGAAATGATCAGCAAAACGGGAATTTCCCAAATCATGACCCTCACCTCTACGTACGACCATAGGGTGATACAAGGCGCCGAAAGTGGTGGGTTTTTAGCCCACCTCGAGGAACTTTTGCGAGGTGAGCACGGCTTTTATGAGGAGATATTTCGTGACCTTGTAGTCCCTTATCAGCCATGGATTCCCTCCCCCGACACCACCCCTCGCGTGGGAGCGACTGGAGCCATTGCCGAGCTGGATTTCATTCAAAAGGAAGCCAGCGTATTACAATTGATCAGGGCATTCCGAGTCCGCGGTCATTTGCAGGCCGACGTTAATCCGCTTGGATACGACTGGGAATATCATCCAGAACTTGATCCTAAGTCGTATGGTCTGACCATCTGGGACTTGGACCGTGAGTTCATCACGGGCGGCCTTGGCGGGAAGGATTTATTACCCCTTCGAGATATTCTTGATATTCTGCGACGGACCTACACGCGTCAAATCGGGACGGAATTTATGCACATTTCTTCTCCCGAAGAAAAAAAATGGATTTCCGAACGGATTGAACCAAATGGATCTGAATTTACCATCACCGATGACGAAAAGCGGCGGATGCTGGAAAAACTAAATGCCGCTGAAGCATTTGAGACCTTCTTACACACCAAATACATTGGGCACAAACGGTTCTCATTAGAAGGTTCTGAAACTATAATTCCGGTGCTGGACCGCATCTTGTCGGATGCTGCAGAAAAAGGCGTTAACGAAGTGGTCATGGGGATGGCGCATCGGGGGCGTTTGAACCTCTTGGCGAACATCATGAATAAGCCGTACGAGCTTATTTTTTCCGAATTCGAAGGCAACATTGATCCCAATACCACCCAGGGATCGGGTGATGTGAAATATCATTTAGGATCAACTGGCGTTCACACTGCTCCGGAAGGCCGTACGGTTGATATAGTTCTGTCGTCTAATCCCAGCCACCTAGAGGCCGTTAGCCCGGTAGTTGAGGGCATGGTTCGTGCAAAACAAGAAGCTCGCCGCCACAGCCTGGATAATCCTGATAACGACTTTCTCGATTCGGTTATACCAATCTTGATTCATGGCGACGCAGCTTTTGCCGGGCAAGGTGTGGTAGCGGAAACGCTGCACCTGAGCCAACTACCTGGTTATCGCACTGGCGGAACGATTCACATCGTCATCAACAACCAGATTGGCTTCACGACTGGGCCTGCCGATGCTCGCAGCTCTACGTACGCGACCGATAGTGCTCGCATGATTCAGGCCCCCATTTTTCACGTAAATGGCGATGATCCCGAAGCATGTATGCGGGTCGCTCGACTTGCACTTGAGTATCGACAAGCCTTTAACAAAGATGTCGTCATTGACATGCTAAGCTACCGCGTCAGAGGGCATAATGAAGGTGATGAACCCACCTATACTCAACCGCTTTTGTACCAGAAAATTGAAACAAAACGCTCTCCTCGAAAGATTTATACCGAGTTGCTGCTTCGCCGTGGTGAAATGACTCCTGAAAATGCAGAAGTCATATTAGACGATTATCGTGGCCGTCTGCAGGAAGCTTTCGAACGAACAAAAGAAGTGTCCGTCACGGTGCCGCCTTCGGCAGAAAGTTTATTGAAGTCGAAAGTCATCAAGCCGCTACCAAAGGTGCATACAGCGGCCAATACGGAACACCTCGCATTGGTGGTCCAAGCTCTTAACACATTGCCAGATAGTTTTACTATCCATCAAAAGTTAAAGAGGCAATTTTCTCGTCGCGAAAAGCTGTTTTTAGAGGAAAAACGCGTCGATTGGGGATTGGCCGAGGCTCTTGCTGTGGGTACTATTCTTCTTGACAAAACTAAAGTGCGGATGAGCGGGCAGGATACGCGGCGAGGCACCTTTAGCCATCGACATGCGGTATTGTACGATCAAGTGAATGGGGAGGAATACATCCCTTTGAATAACATTAAGGCGGGACAAGAACATTTGTCCATTTATGATTCACTGCTGTCTGAATATGCGGTCTGTGGCTTTGAATACGGGTACTCCGTGGCTCAACCCGATGCGTTGGTCATTTGGGAAGCTCAATTTGGAGATTTTGCCAACGGGGCCCAAATTATTTTTGATCAGTTTCTAGCGGCAGCAGAAGAAAAATGGGGACAAAAAAGCAGTCTAGTCTTGCTTCTACCACACGGATTTGAAGGTCAAGGCCCCGAACATTCATCGGCGCGACTGGAGCGGTTTTTACAATTGTGTGCGGAAAACAATATGATTGTATGCTCCTTCTCTACTCCGGCTCAACTCTTTCACGGTTTACGTCGTCAAGCTTCAGCCGAAATTCAGAAGCCATTGGTCGTGATGTCGCCAAAAAGCCTTTTACGCCATCCAGCGGTTATTTCGACAACCGATGAATTGTTTTCGGGTGAATTTCAGGAACTCATTCCTTCCGCCGAAACATCCAAGGCAAGAAGACTAGTTTTCTGTAGCGGGAAATTGTATTACGACTTAATGCACGAGTTAAGTCAGTCTGGACTTTCTGATGAGATTGCGGTCAGTCGATTAGAGCAATTTTATCCGTTCCCTTCTGAGCAAGTTACGGCCGAACTCAATCGCTTTTCTGGAGTCTCCGATGTCATATGGGCCCAGGAAGAACCGGCTAATATGGGAGCCTGGCGATTTGCTCGGGATTTGTTTGAGGAAACCATCGAAGACTCAAACTCTGTAGCGACAAAAATTCGATATGTTGGAAGGAATGCCTCCGCAAGTACGTCGACAGGCAGTGCCCACGTTCACCAAGCAGAACAGACCTCGATCTTGAACCAGCTACTGGCGGTATAAATCGAAGGATCGGTTAGGCGCTGGAGTAGGTTGGGTTGATGCTGGTGACTGTTTCTGTCCAAATTAGATCAGTCAGAGCAATTCTTCATTGTGCTTTTTTATTTTCTAGAGCACTATAAGCTTCTCTGGTATCAGTGAAATCGAAAGTGACCTGCACCCGAAACACGGACACGTTCTAACGTTAGAGACTGCTTACAAAGGAGATCTCGATGCGAATCATTTGATATGTCTACGAAATCGCTATATTGTAGACATATTTATTCGATACACCTACTGGATAGACATATCCACAAGCGTTGAAACAGAATGAAAACTGCCTTTAACCCTCAAGTTCCGTTCGATTCCTTGCCAGATCTGCCGCCAACAACAGATTTGAATTCGCCGGAATTGTTAAAAGCGACCATTGAGGCTCGAAGCATATTGGGCGAATTGAAAGGTGCTTTACGCTCACTTGATAACCCTGCTCTATTACTAAATACTATTATTCTGAGGGAAAGCCAAGCCAGTTCGGAAATTGAAAACATTGTCACCACCCAAGACGACCTATTCAGAGCTTATTCTCACGCAAACTCGAACAACCTCGCTTCTCCTCAATCAAAAGAAATCTTACGATATAAAGAGGCAATGTGGGCTGGCTTAAAAGTAATGCAGGAAGCCGGAGGACTGTCGACAAATGTGCTGGTAAACATCGTCCAGGTCTTACGCGCAGCCGAAATCGGCGTGAGAAAAACGATTGGAACCAAACTGGCAAATCCGGTGACCAAGGAAATTATTTACACGCCGCCTGAGGGCCATGCGCTCATCTTAGATAAGTTATCCAATCTTGAAAAATACATCCATGAGGAAAGTGATGTCGATCCGATTATCAAGGCCGGGCTCATGCACTATCAATTTGAAGCGATTCATCCTTTCACAGACGGCAATGGAAGAACTGGTAGAATTGCAATTGTACTGTATCTCGTCCAGCAAAACTTGCTGCAACATCCGGTTCTTTTTGTAAGCGCTGCTTTCCTTCAAACCAGATCTGAATACTACAAACTATTGAACGCCGTCACTGCTCAGAATGCTTGGAAAGCGTGGCTTTTATATTTTGTCAGAGCTGTAGCCCAAACGGCAAAGTCGACTTTATCCATGGTCTCAGCAATCGATTCATTAAGACAAACAATTAATACAGAAGTCGAAATTAATTTGGGCAAACATTATGCATCCGAAATTGCGAGTCTTCTACATCAGTACCCATATATAAAAATATCCACTCTGATTGATCGCGGTATTGCAAAAAGAGAAACAGCTTCCAAATATCTCAATCAACTTGTTGAAGCTGGAGTTTTGACCGACGTCAAAAGTGGTCGTGATCGATATTTCATCAATCACCGACTGGTGGCAATTCTGGCAACTGGATAACTTAATTCCTGCAATCTCGGCAGCAAATAAACTACTGGTTTGGGGAAATTCGATCCCGCCACAATGAATGAGATAGTGAAGAATAGGCCGTGATCGCCATCGCTGCCCCGAATTCTGCGGGCTCGTCGATATCAAACGTGGCGTCGATTAGCACGGATAAAGAGTCCATTTCGTTTTCAATGTCGGTTGTAAGGACTTTCAAACGCCAATCGCCTCGAACAGCCTCATCACCTACGAATCGGCCATCAGGGAGCATACACTTAAGCGAAAATTTCTCTGAGCTGCGGAAAACCGACTGGTATTCTCCGTTGAGGTCGTATCGGTCAATCCGGCCGCCTCCTTGGTTAACCAGCATAAGCCCATCAGAGAGCACAATTAGTGTGCTTGGCATGTTGATTTCGCCAGGACCTTCCCCCGACTCTCCCTTCCGCCATTTGATCGTTCCATCGGAGTTAAATGCGACAATATCATTGCTCTGATAATCAATAACGTAGACGTCGCCGGATTCGTGAACACCGGCTGAACTGATGTACCCAATAAAAGACCTCTCATCAATTTCATTCCCGCCCCCACCAAACACTTGATCAAGCTCCAGACTAAAAGCGTCTGGGCCGTTAACTCCTGGAGCGGTGTTCATAACAACACTTGGCGGCATCCGGGTGTTGGAAGAGCATGCAACCGAGAACAGCTTTAGAATAGCTACTCCAACGAAACCTAGTTGGTGAGCGAGGTAGGATATTGAATTGGGAAAATCCAAATTGCTGAGCAAATTGCTTCGATTCAAGTGGCATATCTCGACTGGCGGAGCTACGACGAATGAGCACCTACGCACGAGAAAGTAACCGTTTCTAACTACCTCTGGCAGCAGTAAGAGCTCGCAACGTAACGCACTTGGCGATATATCGCCATCGATGATCCGTTTTGATGGGGGCTCCACAACCGAATCCGAATTCTGGGCGGCTATAAACTTTAGGCGACCTTAGACTTCAAATCAGCGCCACAAAAATACAAAACGGGTGTGACTCTCTACAGAGCACACCCGTCTCAACCTCTCTGATGAATCACTTTGACAGGGTTTTAGTCTGAGACTACAACCGATGGGGGAGTCAAAGCGACAATCCGAAAATCGCCTAATATCTAGGCCGACGCCGGGAATTTCTGGCAGCCTTCTCACGCGCTAAACGGCGCTCTTCTGAAGGTTTAACAAAAGCCATGTTTTCACGGAAGATGCGTAAAATTCTACTACGGTTAACGGCACGCTTAAATCTGCGCAGTGCGCGGTCAATGGACTCGTTATCCCTTACTTTAATACCTACTGGCACGTTACATCACTCCTGGAGTGTTAAATAATTTTAGAAATAGCCTAATAATATACACCCGAAACCATCTAGTACGCAAGCCTTAATGACACTCGACCGCCCCTCTAAAGTGGTACTTTCGACCCGAAACCCACATAAAGTTGATGAAATTCACGCGATCCTGACGGACTTGAACATTTCATTGCTCTCTTTAGCCTCTTTCCCAAGTGCTCCGGATGTTATCGAAGATGCGGACTCTCTAGAAGGGAATGCTGCCAAAAAGTCTCAGGAATTATTCGTATTTACAGGACTTCCGACCGTAGCGGACGATACCGGTCTTGAAGTATTTTCGCTGAATGGCGCGCCGGGCGTCCATTCTGCACGATTTGCTGGTCCCGAAAGCAAGGATGCCGCCAATCGCCTCCGCCTTCTCGGGGAGCTAGCCTCAATGGACGACCGGCGCGCGCAATTTCGAACCGTCATAGCCTTTACTACTGAGAAGGGAACACGTTTATTCGAGGGAGTCTGCAAAGGACACATCACTTTTGAGGAACGCGGAGAAGGGGGATTTGGGTACGACTCCTTGTTTGTCCCAAACGGTTTCGAAAAAACGTTTGCTGAAATGGAATCCAATCAAAAAAACGAAATCTCACATCGAGCACGAGCTTTGCAACGTTTTGCATCCTATTTGACTGGCTTAACTACGGAGGCCAAATGATTGCTCTAGTTCAGCGCGTCCGCCATGCTCGAGTTCGAATTGGAGATCGAACTACCGGCGAAATCGGCCAAGGTTTGCTGATATTGTTGGGAGTCCACACCAGTGATACCGCTTCCGAGGCGGAATGGCTGGCCTCAAAATGTGCCAACTTGCGAATATTCCCAGACGATGAGGATAAAATGAATCGCTCCGTCCTTGATCACGGTGGTAGCGTCTTGGTGGTCTCCCAGTTCACATTGTATGGAAATGCGCTAAAAGGGAATCGCCCCTCGTTTATTGAATCAGCTAGGCCAGAAACCGCCGAACCGCTCTATGAAGCCTTTTGCCTTGCGATTTCCAATCAAATGGGCTCGGCTCCACAACGAGGAGAATTTGGAGCCATGATGGATGTTGAACTATGCAATTGGGGACCCGTAACACTCCATATTGAGCGCCGAAATTCAGAGTGACTTCCACAAGCCGGTCTTACTGCGTATTTTCATCGTCCCTCGTATTTTCATCGCCCCGCGTATTTTTGAATCTTTTCTTTCGCCATTTATGAAGCCTTCCATTGCTTTGCGCCTATTCATCACCACGCTGATGCTTGGTGCATTTGGGTGTTCTACGGTAGTCCAAAACGAGAGCTCTTTCGTATTGGTCGACGCCATCATTTATACCGCCAACGACTCCCTCGCTATTGCAGAGGCCATGGCGGTCATGGATGGAAAAATTGTTATGATTGGCAATGAAGATGAAGTGCTAGCTGCCTATCCCAGCCTGGCTTTAAAATCTGCGGGCGGCCGCGCGGTTGTGCCTGGGTTTACTGACGCTCACGCTCACTTTATGGGGCTTGGTCTGGAAAAATTGCAAGTCGACTTGCGCGGCACCAAAGACATTGCAGAAGTCATCGATCGGATGAAGGCATTCGAAGCCAATCTTCCAGACAGCGCATGGATCATCGGACGTGGCTGGAATCAAGTATTATGGCCGAGCCGCGAATTTCCGACTCGGCAGGATTTAGATGCTGCATTCCCAACTCGGCCCGTTTGGCTTAGCCGGGTGGATGGTCACGCAGGATGGGCAAACACGGCTGCCATGGAGTTGGCCGGAATGGATGAAATCCGATCGGCTTCAGATCCGGAGGGCGGCGCTATTCTGCGTTTTGACAACGGCGAGCCAACAGGAGTATTCGTCGATACAGCCCAGCGGTTTGTAAGCAGACTAGCGCCAGGCTTAACGGACAAAGATCTCGATCATGCCCTTGAATTGGCCCTCCAAGAAGCGGCCGAGATGGGGTTAACCGGCATCCATGACGCAGGGGTGGGCTCTGAGACCGTTGATCGCTACAAACGATTCATCGACGAAGACCGATTTACTGTCCGGATGTACGCGATGGTTGGGGGCACCGGCCAATTGTTCGATCAACTGTGTAATAACCCGATACTAAATTACGGCGATAAATTAACCGTTCGTTCTGTCAAATTGGTCTTGGATGGGGCACTAGGAAGCCGGGGAGCAGCGTTAATTGACGATTATTCTGACCACCCAGGCAACAAAGGCTTAATCCGAACTACCGTAGAAGAGTTTAACGAAACCGTTCAACGGGCCCTTCAGTGCGGTTACCAAGTAAATACCCATGCCATAGGAGATCGTGCAAATAAAATGCTATTAGATGGCTACGAAATGGCCGGTGCAACACCAGAGGGCCGCCACCGTGACGAACATACCCAGATTATTGACCTCAACGAAATCCCACGCTTTTTGAAAATGGGTATTATCGCCTCCATGCAACCTACGCATGCGACCAGTGATTTAAACATGGCAGAGGATCGGCTTGGCGCCCACCGGGTTAAGGGTGGATATGCTTGGCGGACGCTAAAAGATGCCGGTGTCCCTCTGGCGTTTGGATCTGACTTTCCCGTTGAAAAATCAAATCCCTTAGAAGGTTTTTTTGCGTCCGTAACGCGTCAAACTAAAGATTTACTTCCGGAAGGTGGTTGGTACCCAGAAGAACGCCTTACTCGCGAAGAAACCCTCAAGGCATTTTCTGCAGATGCTGCCTTCGCAGCGTTCGAGGAAGCAAAAATGGGGTCACTGTCACCTGGGAAATTCGCCGATTTTATTGTTCTTTCGGATGATATAATGACCATCCCATCCCCACAAATATTATCGACCAAGGTGGTGGCTACCATTTTTGGTGGTAAGGTCATCTTTGGTTCGCTAGACTAATTTGGTTCGTTAGACTAAAAACGTTGCAAGCCTCCCCTCCTACATATCCTCTGGATCTCACCGACGACCTCGTTTTAACTGACTCGTTCGGCCGCCGTCATACCTATTTGCGTATTTCTTTAACAGAGCGATGCAACTTGAGGTGTACCTACTGTATGCCAGCCGGCGGAGTTGAGCTCAAGCCTAAGGATCATATTCTGACGTATGAAGAAATACTCAGGCTGTCTTCCTTGTTTGCATCACTTGGTGTAACCAAGATTCGCCTCACAGGTGGCGAGCCGTTGATTCGAAAAGAAATCGAGCTGCTGGTAACCCATTTGGCCCAAATACCAGGTATTGATTCCCTAGCCATTACGACCAACGGTTTGTTGCTTTCGCGAAAACTTAGGGCTCTTCAAGAAGGGGGCGTCACTCTTTTTAATATTTCGCTCGACACCCTTCAAGAAGAAAAATTCGTCCAAGTTACCCGAAGAAAGGGCCTTGAAGATGTCCTAAAGGCCATTCAGGACACCCTTAAAGCAGGATATAATCCGGTGAAGATCAACGCTGTGGTCATGAAAGGATTTAATGACGACGAGTTGATCGATTTTGTCGCTATGACAAAACTGCAGCCCATTGAAGTTCGATTTATTGAGTATATGCCGTTTGGAGGAAATAACTGGAATGATGGTGAATTCATGTCATATCAAGATATGTTAACCACCATTCGTGCCTCTTATCCAGATATCGAACGCCTTGAGGACGGCCCCCAAGAAACCTCAAAAACGTGGCGTGTACCGGGGTTCAAGGGATCGGTCGGCTTCATTTCGTCCATGAGCGATCATTTTTGCTCAGGCTGCACTCGTATTCGCCTTACCGCCGATGGTCACTTGAAGGTCTGTTTATTCGGGAATCAGGAAGTGAATCTTCGAGACATGATGAGAGACGGCGTCTCGGACTCTGATCTGAAAGTGGCCATATACAACGCAATTAGTAAAAAAAAGGCATCACACGCGGGAATGCATGAAATTGCGAAGTCGGACAACCGGCCCATGATTCTAATTGGAGGGTGAATTCGCCACAATTCACAAGCTTTAAAATCTTACTTGATTTTAATTGATTTGGGCTGAACCGAGCACGACCGCATTCGTACCAGTAATCTCACGAATTAGGCAGATCAACCGATACCGGCACCTATGGCCTCGTTTACTCATGTTAATCCAGACGGCGGAGTCCACATGGTTGATGTTTCGGCCAAATTGGATTCGGTTCGGACGGCTATTGCAATTGGCAAGGTCATTTTGGGTCACGACGCCTTTCAGAAGGTCAAAGATAATACCCTACGCAAAGGCGACGTTGTTTCTATTGCTCAAATCGCTGGAATAATGGGAGCAAAAGAGACCTCTCGTCTCATTCCTTTGTGTCACGCTGTTCAAATTCAGAGTATTGATGTTGAGCTTACTCTACTTGAAATTGAATCCGCTATTGAAATTCGGTCATTTGCAAAAAGCTTAGGACCAACGGGCGTTGAAATGGAGGCACTTACAGCCGTTTCAATTGCCGCGCTTACCGTGTATGACATGTGTAAGGCCATCACAAAAGACATTACGATAGATCAAATCCACCTTCTCGCCAAAACAGGCGGTGCCAGTGGAGATTATCGAAAACAGGACATAGCATAGTTATGGAAAATTTACTGACCGCAACTGGCGTCATGGTGATCGGCATCATCATGCTCAGCTTGATCATATTCATGTATTTCATCCCTCTGGGACTTTGGGTCACCGCCTATTTTTCTGGCGTCCGAGTCAAACTCATACGAGACCTGATGGGAATGAGACTACGGAAAGTACCTCCCGTACTCATTATTCGGCCATTGATTACAGCACATAAAGCTGGCATTTTCGTTGATCCTCAGCAGTTGGAAGCACACTATTTGGCCGGTGGGCAGGTTCAAAAAGTTGTCAATGCTTTGATTTCTGCTGACAAAGCCAACATAGATTTGACGTTTGAACGGGCTACCGCAATTGATCTAGCTGGACGTGATGTGTTTTTGGCTGTCCAAACTTCTGTGAATCCAAAAGTGATCGAAACGCCTGCTATTTCTGCTGTTGCCAAGGATGGGATTCAGGTGCGGGCAATAGCGCGCGTAACGGTCCGTGCTAACATCGAACGCCTCGTCGGTGGCGCTGGAGAAGAAACCATCATCGCACGTGTTGGCGAAGGAATTGTGTCGACCATTGGATCGTCTGAGACGCACAAAGCCGTCCTTGAAAACCCCGATTCAATTTCAAAAGTGGTGTTGGCCAAAGGACTGGATTCGGGTACCGCGTTTGAAATTTTGTCTATCGATATCGCAGATGTAGATGTTGGCGAAAACATCGGGGCCAAACTCCAGACAGATCAAGCCGGAGCAGACTTAAAAATTGCCCAAGCAAAAGCCGAAGAGCGCCGCGCCGCGGCCGTTGCTCATGAGCAGGAAATGTTGGCCCTTGTGCAAGAACAGCGAGCTAAAGTTGTAGCCGCTGAAGCCCAAATCCCGTTAGCTATTGCAGAAGCGTTTCGGAGTGGTCGCCTCGGAATCATGGATTATTATACCATGAAAAATATTGAGGCAGATACACATATGAGACGGTCCATAGGCGGAACAGACGACCATTCACATAAAAAAGACTGATCTCTCTAGGACGTGTCAGCCGCTCAACCCGCCATATTTTCGACGCTGGGAATTCTCGCCGTCTCGCAAGAGATTTCAGGACTTGCCCTTTTTCTCATGGATTCCGCTGAAGCTGAATTGGTGGCCGAGGAGTCTATTTGTTTGCTGGCCGTAGCCTCGGCTAGAACAGTCGAAGCTGTTGCTCCCGAAGAGTCAGATCTTGCTGAGTCGCTGATGATTACCCCCTTTCTATATCGAGATTACTTGATTGGGGCCACTATGATAGAAAGCGGTGATCTGAGTCGAGGTGAGGAAGGCAGGCAGATTGGGGCACGATTAGAGCGTAAAACAGCGTTTTATGCGGCACATCTGCTTCCGGGGATATTTCCGACGGGTGCGGTGCTTAAAAACGTAATGCTGATGTGGATGGGCAGAATTAGCCCCCCGAAGATGCCCTCAGGCCCCGAGAAGCGACTAGACGACATGGAGGGAGCATCCAAGGTAGAGTGTCACCTAAAGCTAGTGGCAGCACATCTACGGCAATCGAGAGGTTAGCTTAATTATTTGACGCATCGGCGTCAGGCGTACTCGTAATACGAACAAGATCTATGCGATTGGCAGTTGCCCGCAGGATTGTAAATGAAAAGCCATCTAGTTCGAACTCTGCCCGGATTTCGGGGATGGCCCCAAGTTTTTCCAAAACGTATCCTGCAATCGTTTCGTAATCACCTTTTGGGAGCTGAATTTCCATTTTTTCTTGGAGTTCGTCGATATCGACTCGACCGCTGGCAACAACGGTTCTCGGATTGATCCGTTTTAAGGTGTTGTCCTCGTTGTCAAACTCGTCCTGAATGTCACCAAATATTTCTTCTAACAAATCTTCACTTGTAACCAACCCGGCGGTGCCGCCATATTCGTCAATCACGATGGCGATGGACGTTTTTCGCTCCAAAAATTCCTTCAGGAGTTCTTTTGAGAGCTTGGTTTCCGGGACGAACGTTGCTGGGCGCAGGATCTCCGACAATGAAGCAGGTTCATGAAACAGGTCGTAGGCAAAAGCGACACCGACTATCTTATCGATGTTTTCTCGATAAATTGGAATCTTGGAATGCCCGGATGCAACAAACAATTGCCTCAACTCGGAGACACTGACGCTTTCTTCTAATGCAACAATATCAGTTCTTGGGCACATTGATTCCTTCACAAGAATCGTACTCATAGCAAACACATTGGAAAGCAAAGTGCTTTCATCTTCATCCAAATCCAGCTCCCCGGTGCGTTTGCTTTCTTCAATCATAAGTTCAAAATCTCGTCTCAAAAACTGAGAAAATGATTCTGAATCTGCTTTCAAAACCCTCATTAGAAGTATTGCTGACCACCGGGCTACAACGATCATTGGAAGCAATAAATAGTAGCTTATTTTAAGTGGTATGGCCAGTGCAAATACGGCCCTGTTTGGGATTTCTCTCAATATGGATTTGGGAATCATCTCCCCGACAATTAAAACTACGAACGAAGCCAATATCGTTTGCGTCGTAAATGCCAGAACGCTTGCGGCTCCTGGTTGTAGCCCAAGAGTTTCGAAGAAAAATGATTGAAACGGTCCTTCCAAATACAGAGCAATCAAAGTCGAATAAATAACGAGAGCAAAGTTATTCCCAACCAATGTGGTTGTCAGTAGTGTCGCGGGGTCTTCAAGAAATTGCGAGACAACCCTACCAACTACCCCACCCCGACGTGCAAACACTTCGACACGAAGTCGATTTGCAGTCACGTAAACAATTTCCGAACCGGAAAAAAACGCGCTGAGAACAAGAGTCACCAAGATTAGAGTGATTTCCATGGTTATCGGCTGAGCAAGGATGTCGCCGTGTGTTCCCTTTTTTGGATATTATCGATATCGAGACAAATCATTATCGGCCTTTGAAATCGGCTTTCCGCTTGTTTAAAAATGCATCCACGCCTTCTTGAAAGTCGGCTGTTGCACAGGCCTTGCCAAACAACGCTGCTTCATGACGAAGTCCTTCGGCGAGTGGTAGGTCGGAGGCGCGAAGCGCCTCTAATGAAAGCGAGATTGCAATTGGGGCCTTTCCCATGATGCTGAGAAGCAATTTTTGGGCTCCTTCCATGAGAGCCTCGGGCTCAAAAACGTGATTAACTAGGCCAATTGAGTGTGCCCTTTGCGCGTCAATCATTGCGCCGGTTAACACGAGTTCAGTCGCAATTCCTTTCCCAACAAGGCGGGGTAACCGCTGGGTTCCGCCGTACCCTGGGATAATTCCTAAATTAACTTCTGGCTGTCCAAAAATGGCATTCGTTGATGCAACACGTAGGTGACATGCCAACGCTAACTCACTTCCACCACCAAGCGCAAATCCATTCACAGCCGCAATAACAGGTTTTCCGAGGTTTTCAATCTTACTAAAAACCTGTTGGCCGTATTCAGCAAATTGTTTGCCTTCTACTAGACCCAAAGATTTGAATCGAGAAATATCTGCACCGGCAACAAAACTCTTTGGGCCCGCCCCAGTCAAGATGACACCTTTAACTGACTCATTCGACGCGGCTTTACTAAACCAGTCGTCTAATTCAGCAATAACTTCAGCGTTTAGGGCATTAAGCTTATCAGGCCGATTGATCGTTACAATAGCCACACCCGCTGAATCGAGTTCGACAAGAAGAGTAGAATAAGACATATTATGCGCTAAGCGACAAAATTTGGGATGGAGGTCTATACGTTAAAAGTACGTGTTTTTAACCTATTCTCTCGCACGCGAACCGGAAGAAAGTGACGCTTCACTGACTGGCTCCTCGAATGTATCCAATTCATTCAATAGATCTGACGGATTGCCGAACACTTCTTCGAGCTCCTGCACGGACGCTTGAGTTTCTTCAACCTCTGAAAGCAACGTGTCGAGTTGGAACGAAATTTCTTCCGGATTCCGAAGAGTCAATGACTGTTCGTGAATGTATTTCACTACATCCTCAATCGTTTCGAGCTGCGCTTCAATGATTTCCAGGTTTTCTTGACCCCTTTTGGAACGCTCCAGTCTTTGCTCAAGGATTTTTAGGCGACGGGCCTTGATGGATCGAACGCGGGGAGAATCATCCTCCATATCGATTCGAATCTCATCAATTGATCGGATCACTTCTAATTCCGTTCCCGATGAGGTCGAATATTCGTAGCGTTCTTTTTGATATAAAAGCTTGAGGTACGACTCTAAAAGACCGTCAATTTTCTTGAGATGAGAATCCAGCAGGCCCTGGGAAGCGTAATTAAGCTTCTGGTAGTTGCCCCGAATATCTTTTTCCGTCTTTCTCAACTTTGCATACCGCCGACGATGAGGGGCGGTTAAAGTTTGGAACAACTCTTTTTGAGAAGGTGGCTTAGCGTGCTCGGCTGCTCGACGCGACCGAATGGCTTTCCGAAATCGTTCATTCCTTGGAAGTGTCCCCAAAAAAGCTAATTCAGCTCCCGCTGTGAAAATTAGCGCTGCATCAAAAGGCCATGTAGCACCAGTCATGCTGACGCTAAAAGCAACCAACATGGATACAATCAAAAAAGTCAGATTCCACGGATGCAGAAACGCTTCTTTGGTGTAATTGATATCCAGTTCTCGATTTTTCAATAGGTTATGCAGTAAAACTAAAAGACTTCCAAGGCAAAATGGTTCGAACCGAACTATTGTTTAACGGAAATAGGCTTTATGGTTTCATTCGACCGATAGTCTTTTCGGGCAAATTTGACGAAGTTGTCGGTTTGGGCTTATCCGTGATTGGCGTTCTGCCCGGCAAAGTATTGCCGAGTGAACTTGATTTAGAAGGCGTAGGCTTTGAGGAAACGTCCTCCATCGAGGCACCACCCTCCATTTTCATTTGCCGTACCAAGGCCTGAGCCCTCGCCTTTCGGACGGCTTCTTCGTCGGTGGCCAATGCTGCGGCGTCCTGTGACGCTGTTGGACTTGACTCTGAATCTAGGAAGTCCAGGGATTCCACAGAATCTAGGGCCACCTCCATTCGAGCTTCGGATTTCAGCGTATCCATCTGAAGACGATCCAGCATTTCACGGTGTTCATCATACAGATTGGTCATTCCCGTTGCCATGTCGGTTACGGCTTTGGAAATCTTCGACTGCTGGATGGCTTGGCCGTGAACCTTCTTCAGTTCGCGAAATTTTCGAAGATGATCCTTTTCGGCCTCTTTCAGTTTCTGATATTCTTCAGGAGTCATTGGTGATTCCTAATTCTGTGTACGCTGTTTTCCAATTGTTTTGCCTGCCGACTCCGACTCGGACTCCGATTCAGTAAGGTCAATTTGTGGTTCTTCTTTCGCCCCACTCGTATCTCCCATACCCATTTCGAGTTTAAACTGTTTTACGACTTCAGCTGCACGAATTTTATGGGCATCCTCTTCGATTTGTAACGCTTCAGTATCGACTGAGTCGAGCGCCATTTCCATCCGAGCTTCGCTGCGGGCAGTCTGCTCTTGCAAACGATTAATCATTTCGTCGTGGGTCTGGTCAATACCGCCCACTTCAAATGATTCAAGAGTATCAGCCACTTTAGCCTGCCACTTCGCACGTTCATGAGCACGTAACGCGTCTTTGGCTTCAGCAATTTTGCGCTCTTTTTCACGCATAAAGGCTTTTTTTACTTGAAGCGCTTTATCGTATGCAGCAGATGCATACTTCAACTGATCTTTAGTTGATGCCAAGTTCTCTTTACCTGATTCCAAACGCATAGCATATCGCTCGGCGATATCGTCTCGGTTGGCCTGAATTCCAGCTCTGATTTTGGCTGTCATATCCGCGAGTTCATTCTCGTACTTACGGACTTCTTTTTGAAGCAACATGACGTTTGCTTTCACCGACGCAATATTTTCGTTCATTTTCGGAACCTGATCATTCAGATCTCGAATGTTCTGTTCTAATATCAGTTTTGGGTCTTCAAGCGCAGAGATAGCGCCTCCAAAAACGGACTTAACAAATCGTTTGAATCGTGACCACATCGACATGTCTTTCTAAAGTGTATTATTAACGGGAGTCCTTATCCCTTCAGCGAATATAATGATGTTGTTGAATCAATCATCTAAATACAATCATCAAGGACACAAAACAGCCTCTTTCTGGCTTTTTTTGCTTCTAACTTCGACTTCCTACGAAAAGTATGCGCTATGGATTCAACCAAGTGCCATCTGCATACCGATCTTTTATTCGCGAGATACGAAATTCGCATTCTTCTCCAAATTCAAAAGCGGGTAAAAGCTGGTCCATGGTCCGTTCTAGGCGCTCAGAGGTAGTCGCTTGAATACTAGCGATTTTTTCTCCTTTAGACACCATTTGTCCTGCTGAAACTTTAAGGATAATACCAGCAAGCGGATCTACAGAATCCTCCTTTTGCATTCTTCCCGCGCCAAGGCTTACAGCGGATCTGCCCACGATTTTCGCATCAATCCGGCAAATCATACCATCGCAAGGCGCTAGAACCTCAATTTCTTTTCGATCTACGTCTCTTTTATGAGGCTGACGAATACTTTCAACCGCCCCCCCCTGTTTTTGTACAAGTTCTTCAAATTTAGCCCAAGCGCGGCCTGAATCAATGGCCTCTTCAGCCATGGAAAGTCCTTCATCAATTGAATTGGCGGCTCGACCAGCCAACAACATTTCAGAAGCCAGAGCAAGGGTGACTTCCATAACATCTTGGGGGCCATGGCCATGCAAGCACGAAATGACTTCATTTATTTCAGGCCAATTTCCAACTGCATACCCCATAGGCTGATCCATGTCTGTGAGCAATGCAACCGTGTCCGTTCCAAAACGCTCACCCAAATTAGTGAGTGTTTCTGCCAACTTGCGGGCGTCTTGTTCATCTGACATAAACGCCCCTGAACCGAACTTCACATCTAAAACAAGCGCATTTATACCTTCGGCCAACTTCTTTGACAAGATCGACGCTGCAATAAAAGGAATAAATTCAACCGTTCCGGTAACATCTCTAAGGGCGTATAATTTTTTATCCGCAGGCGCAATTTCATCTGTCTGCCCGATCATGACTAAGCCAATCTCTTTAAGTTGAGATCTGTAGTCTTGGACATTCATTTGAGTCGAAAATCCAGGGATAGACTCTAGTTTATCCAGTGTCCCTCCGGTATGACCTAGGCCTCGACCGGAAATCATTGGAACCGGAACGCCGCAACTGGCCACAATAGGTGCAAGGATGATCGAAGTCTTGTCTCCAACGCCCCCCGTAGAGTGTTTGTCGACTTTGCGGCCAGGTATGTCTGAAAAGTCTAACACCTCGCCGGAGTTGATCATGGACTCTAAGAGACCTACCATTTCATCCTCATTCATTCCATTCAAGAATGAGGCCATAAGTAATGCTGAAACTTGGTAATCTGGAATTTGCCCGAGTGTATACCCTTCGATGAAAGCCACAATCTCGTCCCGCGACAAAACACCTTTGTTTCGCTTTCTGAGAATGAGATCAATGATGTTTATTCCTTTATGCCCTGACATACCTTATTTGTACTTGGCTAGAAAATCAGTCTTCCTTTCTAGACGTCTGCATTGCCCTCGATTTATGCTTTCTTTTGGACTTCACGATCTCATTTAAAAGGCGTGGTCGAAAAAATACGCAAAAAAGCCCCTCGTTACTATTGTAACAAGGGGCTTTAAAAAACGGAACTTAAAGATCAATCTCGAGGAAGCAAAAACCAAAGCACACCCGCCACAAGAAAGAGGGCCGGAATGTCCCCGTAAAGATTGTCTGATTCTGCCGAATCTTGCAACGCTTGATACAACATGATTCCTGCATGAACAGCGCTTGACCAAATGGTAATTTTGACAAAACGCCCAAAACAGAATCGACGAACAGCCAATCTGCTTTACTTTGCAGCTTCTGCAGCTTCTGCAGCTTCTGTAGCTTCTGTAGCTTCTGCGTCTTCTGCAGTCTTGGAGCCGTAACGACGCTTATATTTTTCAACTCGTCCTGCCGTATCAACAAATTGACGCTTTCCGGTGTAAAACGGATGATTTGTCGAGTCAACTTCTGAAGAATAAGATTCGACCTTCATGGTTGAACGAGTCGTAAAAGTAGTTCCGTCGGCCAAGCTAACTTGCAACGGGTGGTAATTTGGATGGATATCCTTTTTCATAAGTCTAAAATCGCGCGCTTTTGCGGGGGCAAAATGTCTATCAACTATCCGCGTAATCAAAAAAGACCACACGTACTTAACGGGGAGCCGGGAAATATACGATCAATATCCCTTTGAAATCAACGTTTGCAGAGGATTCACACAGCTAGGTGATCTCCCATGTCTCACCTTCTTCTAATAATTTCTTCAATGAGCCCTTGCCGGAACGCTCAATCACTGCGTTAATCTGATCGTGTAACAGATCGTCATAACTAGGTCGGTCTTCGCGATAGAAAACTCCAAAAGGCTGCGGAAGATCTGGTTTCCAATGAACCCTGGCCATAATTCCGGCTAATTCCCTCGACGTTTCGTCGTACACCAAACAATCGTCAACGCCAAGATTGCCATTTTCCAGATCAATCGATTCTAGATTAAATCCGTCCAACCGAAGCCCCTTGGTTCCACCTGCATAAACCAATGGTTTCTCGTGTTCAAAGTAAATGGTCCGGTCCGATTTAGATTCTTTCTCGGTGAATTGGAAAAATGCACCATCATTGAAGATGTTACAGTTTTGATACACCTCTACAAACCCTGTTCCGCGATAATCATGGGCCCTCATAAACATCTTTTTCATGTGTTTAGGATCACGGTCCATTGTCCTTGCAGCAAATGAAGCTTCTGCGCCCAACACCAAGGCAATTGGGTTAAAAGGATGATCCAACGAGCCAAACGGTGAGGATTTAGTAACCTTACCTACCTCAGACGTGGGGCTATACTGTCCTTTAGTAAGGCCATATATTTGATTATTGAACAGGATAATCTGCGCGTTCACATTGCGTCGCATGATATGGATGATATGATTTCCACCGATCGAGAGACTGTCGCCATCGCCAGTTATCATCCAAACATCTAGATCGGGCCTAGCCGACTTCAAACCGGTTACGATAGTCGGAGCCCGACCGTGAATGGAGTGCATTCCATACGTGTTCATGTAGTACGGAAAACGGCTCGAACATCCAATTCCAGAGATGAACACAACATTTTCACGAGGCACACCCAGTTCGGGCATTAACCGCTGAACAGTGGCCAAGATGGCATAATCCCCACAGCCAGGGCACCATCGTACGTCTTGGTCTGAAGTGAAGTCTGCTTTGGTCGCCACGCTTGCACCGTCGCCGCCGACAGGTCCAGTTAAACCGCTTTTCGGAGGTCCCGAAGGGGGCCCCTTGGGCTTCATTCCAGGCGGTAGCTTCGGACCCGAAGAGGGGCCTTTGGGCTTCATTCCAGGCGGAAAGGTCGGCTTTTGACCATTGGTCGATTTTGAATCAGGCTTGTTGTCGGACATGTGCGTGACTAACCTATCATTTCTTCAATTTTAGTGGCAATCTCCGAAGGTCCAAAAGGACGACCCTGGATTTTGTTCATGGCTTCCATGGGCAATAAGAACTGATCACGAAGCACCTTGACCAGCTGTCCATTATTAAGCTCGGGAACTAGATGTTGACTGAATCGACCGAGTACTTCGCCTAAATCGGCTGGCAGCGGATTCAGAAAACGAAGATGAATCGAGGCAGCTTTTTGACCAGCTTTGATGGAACGAGAAACTCCCGCTTCAATAGCCCCTTTAGTTGACCCCCATCCAATGATGAGAAGATCGGCGTCGGGATCACCATATATTTCAATGGGAGGAATTTCGGCCTGAATGCGCTGAATTTTTTCCGCCCGAATCTTGATCATATACTCATGATTGTCCGCCTCGTAGGAAACAACTCCGGAACCTTCTTGCTTTTCCAAACCACCTACTCTGTGCTCTAGCCCAGCGGTGCCAGGTTTTGCCCACGGACGAGCCAACGTCGTTTTATCCCTCAAATAGGGCCAAAAAACATCTTCTCCATCTACAGTTGTATTCGTTTTCTCGGCATATGAAACATCAAAAGGGACAAGATCATCTGGGTTGGGAATAAGCCAAGGTTCCGAACCGTTTGCCAAATACCCATCAGAAAGCAGCATGACTGGTGTCATGTATTTAACTGCAATACGACAGGCCTCATAGGCTACGATAAAGCAGTCACCTGGTGTACTTGCCGCTATAACTGGAATTGGAGCATCACCATTTCGACCATATAGGGCCTGAAGCAAGTCAGATTGTTCCGTTTTTGTCGGCAAACCAGTGGAAGGCCCTCCGCGTTGAACGTTAATTACAACCAGTGGTAATTCAATAATGTGGGCGAGTCCCATCGCCTCACCTTTTAATGCGATCCCAGGTCCGGACGTACCGGTAATACCAAGTGACCCACCAAATGAAGCTCCAATGGCTGTTCCAATCGCCGCGATTTCGTCTTCGGCCTGGATCGTAACAATACCCTGGTTTTTGTATTTGGCAAGCGAGTGTAAAATGTCAGAAGCAGGTGTGATAGGATAAGACCCATACAATATTTGAATCCCACTTTTGCTGGCAGCTGCTGCAATTCCCAAGGCCAAAGCCTGAACACCCATAATTGCACGATATCTGCCCGGCTTTTGTTTGGCTGGCGCAACTTCATACCGAGTAACAAATTGCTCGGTGGTCTCGCCAAAATGATATCCTTTTTTCAGTAGTTCAAGGTTGGCGTCTCGAATAAGGGGGCTTTTCCCGAACTTGGCCGATATCCATTTTTTTGCCGGTTCCACGGGCCGTGAATACAACCATAAAGCCAAGCCCAACGCGAACATATTTTTGGAACGATCGATCTCTTTTTGATTCAAGTCAAAATCCTTGAGTGTCTCGCGCGTTAGCCGCGTAATCTCAACTTGAATAACACGATATTTATCCAAGGATCCATCTTCCAATGGGTTGGAAATCATGTTCGCGAGCCCAAAATTCCTCTTTTCGAACGTGTTGCTATTGACCAAAATGGTCCCGCCCATGCGAACCCGGTCCAGGTTCACCTTCAAAGCGGCGGGGTTCATCGCGATTAGCAGGTCCACTTCATCGCCAGGAGTTCGAATATCAACCGAACCAAAATGAAGTTGAAATCCGCTAACACCATAAGTCGTGCCAATGGGGGCTCGAATTTCGGCTGGGAAGTCAGGAAGCGTCGCCAAATCATTCATGGCATACGCAGTGGCAAGTGTGAACTGTGTTCCAGTAAGCTGCATTCCGTCTCCGGAGTCCCCGGCAAAAAGCACGGTAGCTTCGGGCAGCGTCTCAACCGATTTAAGGGCCATCTATTTTATTTCGAACTGTTTAAGTAGAAGCGGCGGTGTCGGACAATTCAGAGTAAAGGTAGCCCATTTTTTCTTCTTGTGCGAAGTTAAACAAATGAACAATTGTGTAGTCTTAAGATTAGAACAAGGAAGACCTATTTTGGCAAGCCGACAACAACCTCTTCTACATGATTCCTTACCAAGCCATAACAAGAGACATTCAAGTAACCGTGCGTCCAGTTTATCTGGATGGACAGTCTGATATTATCGGAAAGCGATTCGTTTTTGGGTACTTCGTACGAATTGAAAACCTTGGACTTGAAGATATTCAATTACTCCGCCGGCACTGGTACATCACCGATTCCAATGGTCAGGTTCAAGAAGTCGAAGGCGAGGGTGTCATTGGAAAACAACCAGTGATTTCACCGGGCGAGTCCCATGAGTACAACAGCTACTGTGTTTTAAAAACTTTTGTTGGCCACATGGAGGGTACCTATACCATGGAAAAGGGTCATGGTGAGCGATTTAAAGTCGAAATTCCAAAATTTAATCTCAAAGCAGGAGTCAATTAAATCATCTCAATAGTAATCAAGCAATTTTCAGTTTGAAGTTCGATCTGTTGGCTTTCAGCTAGGAGCTTACTTCCTAAAATAGCTTTCGGAAGAATTTCTAAGGCAGTATTCATGTGGAATAGCGTATCCGCAACAACATGCCAGTCTTCTGCAGTAAGGTGAACGGTGGCTTTTCCTTCTTCTTCCACCATCGGTGCAAATCCTAAAACTTTGTTCAGGTGATTTACTCCTTGTTTCTGATGCAAATTCGGATCGATGTTCATAGGACGATTTCGTAGATTACAGTTTCTGGGAATTAATGGAACTCCAAAAATTCATTGATTCTATGGCGAATATGGATTCTGAAACCGACCAATTCCGATTCGATTTACATCAAATGGGAAGTCCGTCGATTAGGATGCCATTTAAAGCCGCCCATCTTAAAAGATCCTCAGCGTTGAGCTTCTATGAAACAGTATCTCGATCTACTTAAAATCGTCAAAGAAAACGGACTGAAAAAGGAAGATCGGACAGGGACGGGTACACTTTCTGTATTTGGCTATCAAATGAGATTCGATCTTCAAAAAGGATTTCCGATTGTCACTAGTAAAAAAGTGTACTTCAAAGGGCTAGCAGTAGAGATGTTATGGTTTCTCAAGGGAGCGACCAACATCAAGTATTTGGTCGACAACAACGTACACATCTGGGATGCTTGGGCTGATTCAGACGGTAATCTTGGTCCGGTTTATGGCAAACAATGGATTCGGTGGCAGGGCAAGGATGACCGAGAAATAAATCAGATTCAAAATGTCATCGACAGTATTAAGACGAATCCAGATTCGCGGCGCCATATCGTAAACGCCTGGAATGTTGCAGATATTGAGGATATGGCTCTTCCTCCATGTCACATGTTTTACCAGTTTTGGGTAGGACCTCAGAGCTCGAACTCACCACGGAAGCTTTCCTGTAGTCTGTACATCCGTTCAAACGATCTATTTCTTGGCGCACCGTTTAATATTGCCGAATACGCACTTTTAACCCACATGATTGCCCAGCAGTGCGATTTAGAGGTCGGAGAATTGGTTTATACCATTGGCGACGCCCATGTGTATCTCAATCACATCGAACAAATCGAAGAGCAGCTGTCCCGAACCACTTTTCCATTGCCTACACTTCGCATCAAAAGGCGCCCCGCGTCCATTTTCGAGTACGAATACGAGGATTTCGAACTAGTGGACTATAAATTTCACCCCTCTATCAAAGCGCCGGTAGCAGTTTAATGAAGCGACCTGAAATTATTATCATTTCGGCCGTTGGTGCGAAAAACAGAGTTATTGGGAAAGGAATGGAGTTACCCTGGCATATATCCGAGGACTTAAAACGGTTTAAAGCGCTGACATCTGGACGCCCAGTACTGATGGGGAAGAGAACATTTGAGTCCTTGATTCACCAGAACGGAAAACCATTGCCAGGACGGCGAAATTTGGTTTTGGCACACGGCTCTACATGGCCTGAGTGGGACAACGTTGAGGCCTATAGTTCAATTTCAGAGGCGCTAGAAGCTGTTCAGGATGTTGAACAACTTTTTATAACAGGGGGCGCTAATGTGTACGCATCTTTTTTGCCCACTGCAGACCGACTTGAGTTGACGCTTGTAGATGGCGATCACGAGGGTGACGTATACTTCCCTCCTTATGAGCATCTAATTGGTTCGATGTACGAAGAAACAGCCCGAGATGCCCGAGAAGGGTTTGCCTTCGTTACGTACCAAAAGTGTGACGTACCAACGAAATAAAACGATCTAAAGGCCTACTCTAGCCAGAATTTGATCGATTCGTTTCAAATGGTACTCATCATCAAAACAATCCCGAATTTCAGCTTCAGACAACTCTTCCCGGATGGTCTTAGAATCTAAAACAAGGTCCATAAAAGAGCGTTCTTCTTCCCAAGATGTCATAGCACAATGTTGAACCCGGTCGTACGCATCCTCGCGCATTAATCCCTTGTCGATCAGTTTATTGAGAACGCGCTGGCTATTGTAGAGCCCAAACGTGCGTTGCATGTTTCGACGCATGTTTTGATCGAACACAACTAGATTGTCCATCAGCGTAGTAAAGCGTTGCAGTGCATAATGTAACACCGTCGTAGCATCCGGCAGAAGCACTCGTTCTGCTGACGAATGGGAAATATCGCGCTCATGCCATAGCGCCACGTTTTCATACGCTGCGATCATATATCCCCTGAGAAGCCGGGCACAGCCGGTCACATTTTCCGATCCAATCGGATTACGCTTATGGGGCATACTTGACGATCCTTTCTGCCCCTTTCTAAACGCTTCCTCGACCTCTCGAACTTCTGATTTTTGAAGGCCCCGAACTTCGACTGCCATTTTTTCGAGTGTGGCACCAATTAATGCCAACACAGAGACGTAATGAGCATGACGATCACGTTGTAACACCTGTGTAGATACCGCAGCGACGTTTAAGCCCAGCAGCTCACAAGTTATTTCTTCCACTTCCATTGGAACGTGAGCAAACGTCCCGACTGAGCCAGAAACCTTTCCTACTCGGACGCCCTCTGCCGCGGCTACAAAGCGTTCGCGGTTACGTTTCATTTCAGAGTAATACAACGCCAACTTGACTCCAAACGTGGTAGGCTCGGCATGAATCCCATGCGTACGTCCCATCATTAGGGTATGCCGGTGCTCGTTTGCCCGTCGCCCTAGAACATCGATCATGCGATCCAATTCAGCCAAAATTAGAGCATTGGCTTTTTTTAGGCGGATCGACCAAGCGGTATCAACGACATCCGAAGATGTAAGACCGTAATGAATCCATTTACGCTCGTCACCGAGAGACTCACTCACCGAACGGGTGAAGGCAACCACGTCATGACGCGTAATTTCTTCTATCTCGTGGATTCGATCTACGTCAAATTTCGAATTTTTACGAATGAGGTCAACATCTGGCGCAGGGATCACACCCAATCGTGACCAAGCCTCACAGGCAGCGACTTCGACTTCCAACCACGCGTCAAATTGCGCCGTTTCACTCCAAATTTTAGCCATCTCTGGCCGAGTATACCTTTCTAACATGATCTAATACGCGGGATTTTGAGGAAGCTTTAAGATACCAAAACCTGACGATTCTACGTGTGAAACCACTCAGAATATGAATTACAAACTGTATCGTTTGTCGCGCAAATATTTATAAAGCAGTGCCCTGGCTCGAAAAATATGTGCTTTCACTGTGCCCAGAGGCAAATCCAACTCTTGGGCGATTTCCTCGTACGATTTTTCCTGCTGATGACGCATCATAATAACCCTACGATATTTTTCTGGCAGGAACTCTATTGCCTCCTGAATCAGCATTTTTCGCTCATCTTCAACAATGTGGCGATCCGGACGATAGCTCGTGTCCGGTAATTCGAATTCCACTTCGCCATCTTTTGTGTTGATGGGAGCATCAATCGACATCGTTTTGAGCTTGCGTTTGCGCAAAAAATCGATGGTGTGATTGGTGGCTATTTTATAGAGCCAAGTTGAAAAAGCATAATCGGCAGAATATGATTTTAATGCCGAAAAAGCCTTAATAAAACACTCCTGAACTAAATCATCTACTTCGCCTTGACGGCGCACCATTTTTTGTACGTGGCGGGTAAGCGCACCACTATACTTCTCCATCAACTTTTGATACGCCTGCTGGTCACCCTCTAGGGCTAACTCAACCAGAGTCCGATCTTGTTGGCTGGAGACTGAAGGTGAATTGTCTTGACTGCCCTTGGGCATCCGATGATGGTTCTATAGGTTAAAAACACGACAGAAGTCTCTAAGATAGCAACTAATCTGAATCGTCGTTGCCCGAATTAAAAAACGCTTCCAAATTATCCGGGGCATGCTGCAAAGACGAATTCAATGGGCCTAGGTTGCGTTTCGTCAATAAATCGTACCAACAATATAATTTGCCCGTATTATAAGGATGCCAAAATAGAGCAGCGCAACAATGAAATTGTACGATGAAAAGGAAATTGGGTCCATTTTAAAACGAGCCGCTGAGCTTTCGCACAACCATGTCGGAAGTGCTACTGGACATGAACGATGACGAATCCCAGGACGATTCAAATCAAAAGGCTCGGCCGCGCGAGCGCGGCCGAGCCTGAGTTTTTTGAAGATTTCTGCCACCTTCGATTGTGCAGATCCAAGAAGCGATTTCAGATTCTTTATTTCACAAACAATATGTCGCGGTATTTTGGCAATGGCCATAAATCCCCAGCAGTTATCCGTTCCAAACGATCTGTTACGTGACGAACGTTATTCATAGCAGGAATCACGTTGTGGAGCATATGATGAGCTTTTTCATGAACCGATTCTCCGCCAAGATTTTTATTGGCGCGAATCAAAATTCCAAGTGCCTCTTGGAGCTCATCGATATAGGCCGACATATGGTCGGCCACATCTTTAACCCCTTTCGTTGAAATTCCAACCTTTTGACCATTCAGCATGGTTTTAGTCAGCATTCCCAAATACCTAGAAGCGGCCGGCATCACCATAGTCCGGGCCATCGATTCGGTAGTTTCCGCCTCAATATTAATGGTTAAAAAATACTGCTCAACCCAGATTTCCTCTCGGCTTCGAAGCTCTGCCTCTGTAAGCACACCGTAGGTTTCGAACAGCTGAATGTTCTTTGGCGAGATAAAAGTTTCTAAAGCGTCCAGCGTAGTTCGCAGATTTAACAGCCCACGCCGAGAAGCCTCTTCTTGCCATTCCTCGGAGTAATTATCTCCGCCAAAAATAATGGCTTTCGACTCGTGAACCGTATCCCGCACCACGTCGAGTACGGCTGTTTCCAGCAACTCACCAGCATCTAACTTAGCCGACAACTGGCCTCCCATTTCCTCAAGCGCTTCTGCGGCAATCGTGTTGAGAACCGTATTTGCGAATGAAACACTCTGACTCGATCCAACAGCTCTAAACTCGAATTTATTTCCGGTGAAAGCGAACGGAGAAGTCCGATTGCGATCTCCAGCATGACGAGGAAGGTCAGGAAGAACCAGCGTTCTGAGGCCCATCAAGCCGCCTTGTTTGCTTTCCGTCGCCGGACCTTTTGCCATTTGGTTAAAAACGTCTTCGAGTTGTTCACCCAGAAATATAGACACGATGGCAGGCGGTGCTTCGTTGGCACCAAGTCTGTGATCATTCGCAGCACTGGCTACCGAAACCCTCAATAAATCTTGATGGCGATATACCGCTTTTATTACCGCTCCACAGAAAAACAAAAACTGAAGGTTATCGTGCGGATTATCGCCGGGCTCCAACAGGTTTAAACCCGTATCCGTCCCAAGTGACCAATTGTTGTGTTTACCGCTTCCATTGATGCCCTTAAATGGTTTTTCATGCAACAAACAAACCATACCGTGTTGCCGCGCAATACGCTGAAGCGTAATCATGATCAACTGTTGATGATCACAAGCAATGTTCGTGTTTTCATATAAAGGGGCGATTTCGTACTGGCTTGGAGCAACTTCATTATGACGCGTTTTAATCGGAATGCCAAGCCGATACAATTCTTTTTCCGTTTCCAACATGCAACTCAAAACGCGATCTGGAATCGAGCCGAAATAGTGATCATCCAATTCTTGCCCGCGTGGTGGTCTTGCGCCTACTAGAGTGCGACCACACGTCATAAGATCAGGGCGCCGAAAGTAATATTCTTCGTCGATCAAAAAATATTCTTGCTCAACGCCCACGGTGGAGGTCACTTTGGAAACAGTTGATGTTCCAAACAATTCCAATACCCGAAGCGCTTGCTTATTAATGGCTTCCATTGACCGAAGAAGGGGAGTCTTGGCATCCAACGCCTCGCCACTCCATGAAGCAAATGCAGTCGGTATCGCTAGGTATGAACCGCTCGTGTTTTCAACGATGAACGCTGGCGAAGTTGGATCCCAAATCGTATAACCTCGGGCCTCGAACGTGGCTCGTAAGCCTCCACTGGGAAAACTAGAAGCATCCGGTTCACCTTGAATCAGTTCGCTACCTGTAAATCTCGCTATCGCTCCCCCGCCTTTGTTGGGTGTTATAAACGAATCGTGTTTTTCTGCAGTCGATCCGGTTAGGGGCTGAAACCAATGCGTAAAATGTGTTGCCCCTCTTTCTACGGCCCATTCTTTCATAGCCATCGCGACGGAATCTGCAATGGTCGGATCAATCCTGTCACCGTTATCGATGGTACGCTCGAGACTTTCAAACACCTCTTTGGGGAGGCGATTTTTCATTTCATCCATTCCGAACGCGTTTTCCCCAAATATGCGTTCAATGTCCATTGGCCCGGACAACATACCGTTGCCCTCTGGTGAAAATTTGGTGGCAGCAACCAAGTTGTAATCTGACTTGTGGCGAATCATGGTTCGTATATGGAATTAAGTAGGGTAGTAATATTGGGTTAGTCTTGATTGTCGATCATCATGGGTTCGACGGGAACGCTTCTAGTGTCTTTGTAGCTAGAAAGCACAATTGAAGTCGAAGTCCCGTGCACACCTGGCCATCCTTGAATCGTAGAAAGCAACTTTTCCAGACCGGACGTATTTCGTATCAACACTCTTAATATGTGGGAGCCTTCTCCCGTAATCGAATGGACTTCTTGAACTTCCTCAAGCTTGCTGGCTTTTTCAACGAAGCCAGAATAGTGCTTCGAACCGTCCACCATCACCCGAATAAATGCAGCAATGTCGTAGCCCACTCGCCTAGCATTGACGATCGCTTTATATCCCTCAATTATTCCGCGCTCTTCTAGCTTTTTCATTCGCTCGCTAACGGAAGGGACAGACAAGGACACTTTCTCAGCTATCTCGTTGCGCTTAATGCGACCGCGATCCTGCAAAAGTTGAAGAATGCGAACGTCGATTTCGTCTATTCGACTCATCTAAGGCTGGGTTTATGACTTAATTTAATAAGGTATAAATATAAATACACCTTCTTTATGTCGCAAGATATTCGTTATGTGAATTAATTATGTCGGTCGTTTGGGAGTGTCTTCGAAAATAAATTACCTTGCGTCAAACAACTTCGTCGTAAACATCTGCGGGACAAGAGATTCTGCTCCTCAAATGGATTCTGTTACTCAAATTGTATTAGGTGCTGCGATCGGAGAAGCCTTTCTTGGGACAAAAGAAGGTCGTAAGGGTGCGATATGGGGGGCAATTCTTGGAACCATTCCTGACTTAGATGTTGCGATTGGATTTTTTGTTGATCCTGTGACCCAGTTGGCAGTTCACCGCTCAGGCTCTCATTCGATTTTGATAGCCCTTCTAGCTGCCCCACTTATTGGAAGCCTGCTGAAACGGGTGCATCCCAAAAGCAAGACGTCCAAAATGGACTGGATTGCAATGACGTTTTTTGTGTTTTTTACCCACATCGGTATTGATATTTGCACGGTATACGGTACACAGGTGTTTTGGCCGTTGTCCGACTACCCATATTCGTTCGACAATATTTTTATTATCGATCCCTTCTACACCCTCCCGCTGGCAATCGGAGTCACTACGGCTTTACTGGTTAAACGATCCAGCCGTTGGCGTTTTGGTGCCAATTTAGCGGGCTTGTTGATTAGTAGTTTTTATCTGACATGGAGCGCTAGTGCGAAACTGATCGCGCAAGGTTCTTTCAGGCAAGGCTTGGCTTCAAAGGGTTTTCAGGTTGAAAAAGTGATGTCGGCGCCCACTCCACTCAACACGTTTTTATGGATGGGGATGGGTCTACATCAGGATACGATACGGGTCGGCTTATATTCCGTTTTAGACAAGAGGCCTCCGACGGGGTTTTATTCAGTACCTCGTAATTCCTATTTGTTGAACGGCCATCAAGACGACATTGCAATTCGCCGCTTAATGTGGTTCTCTAAAGGATGGTATGCCGTAGAAGAAGATTCTTTGGGGTTGGTTTACTCGGATTATCGATTTGGCCGCAATGATGCGTGGTTATCCGATGCGGGGAAACCCGTTTTCAACTTTCGCTTAATTCCTGATTCCGCCGGCGCTTTTGTATCGTTTCAACAGGAAATGCCCTCTCTGGGGCAACCTATCGAAACGCTAAAACTTGTATTTGAGCGCGCAAAGGGTAATTAACCCTCCTTTATTGGCCATTCTCTTCGCCTCATTTAGGCGTTCAATTAAGCTGGGGCCAGAAAAAATCGCCCCAACCTAATACTTCTCATAAATCTCACCGGAATTTTCGGTTCAATCTCCCGTATCTTGCGTTCTTGTTGCAGATTGTAGGCTAGGCTCGTTTCGGGCCCTCGCTTGCGTTGCAACTCGGGCCCGTAGCTCAGTGGTTAGAGCACTCGACTCATAATCGATTGGTCGTAGGTTCAATCCCTACCGGGCCCACTAGAACCCCATGTAAGTCAT
>CALFHN010000140.1 GCA_937876355.1 uncultured Bacteroidota bacterium
CGCCCATTAAAGCGGCACGCGAGCTGGGTTCAGAACGTCGTGAGACAGTTCGGTCTCTATCTGCTGCGGGCGTTGGAAATTTGAGCAAATCTGTTCCTAGTACGAGAGGACCGGAATGGACGAACCTCTAGTGTACCTGTTGTGGCGCCAGCTGCATTGCAGGGTAGCTACGTTCGGAAGGGATAAGCGCTGAAAGCATCTAAGCACGAAGCCCATTGCAAGACTAGATTTCCCCTAAGGGTCGTTCGAGAATAGGACGTTGATAGGCGATAGATATAAGAACAGTAATGTTTTCAGTCGAGTCGTACTAATTACCCTTGAGGCTTAAAATCCTGTTATTTTACATGATTTGCCTCGTGCCAGAAGCTCTTCTGGCTCGGTACATAACGCTCGTTATAGTTTTTAAAGTTTACTGCGTTACGGAACGCTCATTACGTCAGGTAACTGATATCTAGTCCATTGACTAGGGATTCGGTTACCACCATTTTGATCTCGGTGACTCTAGCAAAGGGGGTCCACCTCTTCCCATTCCGAACAGAGAAGTTAAGCCCTTTCGCGCCGATGGTACTGCCACTGGTGGAAGAGTAGGTCGTTGCCGAGGTCTTTTTTTTAAGGCCCTGATTCTTATGAATCAGGGCCTTTTCTTATTTGGGGTTTTTGCTACAAAGGTATAGAGGAATTTTATTTGGGTATTTGGAGTCAACCACCGCAATGGGGTTCGATAATCAAAAAAATAGTGCTTCCGAATATTGTTTGGAAATCGGTAAAATTGTTATAACTAAATTGTTAGCACGAAAAGTTTGTTCACCAGTAAATTGACATGAGCAATAAAAGCCAGTTTTTGGGAATCATATTTTGTAGTGTTGTCATCTTGGGATGTGATGGGGCATCGAGTTCAAAGGATAATGTGTCTGAAATTATTCCACCTCCAGGTTGGACTTTAGCATGGAATGACGAGTTCGATGGTTCTTCCATCGACCAGACCAAGTGGCAACACGAAATAAACGCCAATGGTGGAGGCAATAATGAACTTCAGTACTACACAGCTAGGCTTGCCAATTCTCGCGTAGAAGAAGGTATTCTTGTGATAGAAGCTCTTTCGGAGCAATTTACAGATTCGCAAGGCACTCGCGACTATACTTCGGCCAAAATGACAACACGGGGCAGAGGGGATTGGTTGTATGGAAGGTTTGAAGTTAGGGCTAAACTGCCTGTTGGGAAGGGACTATGGCCTGCCATATGGATGATGCCAACTGACAATGAATATGGTGGTTGGGCAGCAAGTGGTGAAATCGATATAATGGAGATTATTGGAAATCAGCCAGATAAGATTCATGGTACATTACACTACGGAGGGGTGTACCCAACTAATCGTTCCTCGGGTACCTCACATGTTTTGCCGACGGGATCCGCTCATAGCTCTTTTCATACATATGTTGTTGAGTGGGATGAGTCAGAGATACGATGGTTTGTAGACGACTTTCAGTTTGCGAGGCAGACTTCATGGTCCACGACCGGTCATCCTTTTCCTGCGCCCTTTGATAAGCGATTTTACATGATTTTGAATGTAGCGGTGGGAGGAAATTGGCCGGGTTCGCCTGATCCAACTACCGTTTTTCCTCAGCGAATGGAGGTTGATTATGTTAGAGTATTTAAAAAAGTGCCCTAAAACAGCTATTCAAGGTTGAAATACGAGGAAAAAGATAACGTTAGGATAGTGCTAGGCATTGCAATCTTGAGTGCCAGCTATTTGTGGGGGAGGGAGTCCGCTTCCATTTTGTACATCTCGCAAA
Source organism: uncultured Bacteroidota bacterium (assembly GCA_937876355.1). Taxonomy (GTDB): domain Bacteria; phylum Bacteroidota; class Rhodothermia; order Rhodothermales; family UBA10348; genus UBA10348. Next base: position 1,794 of record CALFHN010000140.1, read on the forward strand.
TATTTTTGCACGCGGCTACTGGTATTTTCCTAGCCATATTCTGGACGCAAAGTGCACTCTCAGGTATGAAAAAGGTTACCGGATTGGCGTCTATTATCCGGAGGATAATCTACCTAGTTGCTGCAATTTCTGGGGTTCTTATTCTGTTTACGGGGGTACTTGGGCCGTATCAGTGGATACTAATCGTCCATATTCCTGCCGCAGTATTGGCATCGATTTGGACTGTTGTACACGTTCTTCGCGCCGGCAATACGCGCTTTGTTTTTTCGTTGAAAGCGATCTGTGCGGTTTCAGTTGGCTTGGTCGCGTTGAGCATGCTGGGATTGGCAACGCCATACGAACCTATTGAAAATCAGGTAGATGGGCCAATCACTCTTGCAGATAATGCGATGGATGGTCAGAGGGGGCCTTTCTTCCCAAGCGCGGTCTCCACGACATCAGGAGAGTTAATTGATGAATCATTTTTTCTGGAATCACAGTCCTGTGGGCGTTCTGGTTGTCACGTCGATGCACTTCAGCAATGGGAGTCTTCGGCGCACCATTTTTCTTCTTTTAACAACCAGTGGTATCGGAAGTCTATTGAATACATGCAAGAAGTGGGCGGCCTACAACGAGCAAAATGGTGCGCCGGATGCCATGACCCAGCATTACTTTTTGCCGGAAATATGGAGGTGCCGGTTGATTCGTTTATTACATCCCCAGCTGCAAAGGCTGGTCTTGCTTGTGTTTCTTGTCACACAATAAAGCGAGTAAAAAATACGGGCGGCAATGCCGCGTATGAGCTGGAGTATCCCAAGCTACATGCGATCGCAACGCATAAGAGTCCGATTGTCCAATGGCTGCATGATCGACTCTTAAAAGTGGACCCAGCGCCTCATCGCGCGAGCTTTATGAAGCCGTTTTTAGTCAAAGATCAAGCTGCTTTCTGCTCAACATGTCACAAAGTCCATTTGGACCAGGCGGTTAACGACTATCGATGGGTAAGAGGATTTAATACCTATGATAACTGGCAAGCTAGCGGCGTTTCAGGTCAAGGCGCTCGCTCTTTTTATCAACCTGATGTGCCCCAGCAATGTACAGATTGTCACATGCAGGCCACCCTTTCTACGGATCCAGGCGCCGATCATGGCACGATCCGAAACCATCGTTTTATAGCGGCCAACACGGCGTTACCAGTTGCGAACAAGGATTCAGTTCAGCTTCGCCAGACTTTGGACTTTCTTGAGGCCGGCCATCTTTCCGTGGATGTGTTCGGTATTTCAGTTTTAGGTAAAAGCAGTTTGGTGGAGGAGGCCGAGCAAGTCGGTGCTTCTGTTTCTCAAAACACGTCGTTTGCCATAGGGGAAGAACAGGCCATGTCGATGGGTAAGAATCCCCGATCGGTCCCATTGAACATACTTGGTGCCCTGACCGATGGTGAAGGATCTTTGGAAGAAGGAACGGTTTATCGATTGGACATTGTCGTGCGATCGCTTTCTATTGGTCATTTTTTCCCAACTGGTACCACTGACGCTCAAGAGGCTTGGTTGGAGGTACAAATCTTGGATGGAGAAGGAAATGTAATTGTACATTCTGGGAGTATGACTGAGGGGCAGGTCGATCCCGCGGCGCACTTTTATAAAAGTGTACTGATTGATCGGAATGGAAGGAAAATTGATAAAAGGAACGCTTTTGCAATGAGAAGTCCCGTTTACGTCAATTTAATTCCTCCAGGAGGTGCGGACGTCGCACACATAGTCCTTCCAATCCCGATCGGAAGTTCACCCCCATATCAGATTAAGGCGCAGGTTAATTACCGGAAATTCAGCTCTGATTACACCGCATTCGCATATGGAGGACATTTTGACGAGCCAATTTCCAGGACGAGTGGTGAATTGGCTCAAGATTTGAGGAAATGGACCTTCAACGGGGTAGACGAGGACGTTTCTGGTCAATTGAGAACCCTACCAGTGGTACCTGTGGCGGTTATGGCCAAAACTGAAAAGGTGATTGGAATGGGTCGGCCAAAGGCAGACCATAAAGGTGATGACGTACTAATCAGATGGAATGATTTCGGCATTGCTCTGCTTCGAGAAGGTGACGTTGCCAACGCCCAAACTGCGTTTAGGAAAGCTACCCAAGTAGATTCCACTTACGTAGATGGATGGGTTAACCTGGCAAGAGCGTACATCGTTGAGGGAAAATGGGACGAAGCTGGAAAAGCATTACTAACAGCAGATCAGATCTTTCCGGGATATTATAAAACTGTCTTTTTTAATGGGCTGGTACGCAAGTTCAAAGGGGAATTTGAACAGGCAATTGAAGCGTTTGAAGCCGTCCTTATCTCACATCCGAAAGATCGTGTGGTCCTAAACGAGTTGGGACGAACGTTTTATTTAAATGAACAATTGAACCTAGCAATCGCTCCGCTAGAGCAAGTTTTGCGTATTGACGCCGAAGATGTGTCCGCTCACTATAATTTAATGCTGGTCTACCAGGCCCTCGGAAATTTGAACAAAGTGGAGGTACATCGAAAACGCTATGAACGGTTCAAGGCTGACGAAACCCAAGCGGCCGTATCGAGGCAATACAGAGAGACTCATCCGTATGACAACAATGAAGCGCTACCAATCCATCTCCACAGGTAAGCTCAATTAGCTTCAGTGAGGTGAAGACTACCTGATTTTGGGGAAAAGACAACTTGTACCTTGCCACTTGGCCAATAAAGCTTCAAAGAGTCGGCAACTGAAAGATCTCCAAGCCCAAAGGTCGCTGCAAATTCGGAGGTGCTCAAATAACTAGATCCTGATTTTAGGATTTGAATTTGTTTCTTCCCCGATGAAAAGAGCTCTAATCGTGTACCCAAACCATCCCGATTGGAGGTCACTCCTTCTAAGGTTACCCTCAAAAAGTGGCCATCTGAATCGTTTTTCCACAGATGAACAGGGCCTCCATTTTCGATCAACAATACATCTGGAATTGCATCTCCAGTTACATCTCCAAGAGCCAATCCGCGCCCAGCATATTTTCCTAATTCTGGGTTCAATCGATCCGCAACATCGACAAAATGACCAAGGTCATCCCCAAGAAATACATGCGGTGGTTGCAAATAAGTAACATTGTCGCGAACCCGTTCCACAGATTCTTCCACATGCCCGTTGGCCACAAATAGATCCAGGCTCCCATCGAGATTGAGATCAGTCAAAAGTACTCCAAAAGCCAAATTCAGAACACTTTCGTGCCCAATTCCGGATACCGCAGCACGGTCCAAAAATGCTCCGTTTCCCAAATGGCGATAGACCCCCATCATTTCATCTGAAAAATTGCCTACTACTACCGTTGCCATTTCAGTTTGGTCTGCAAATCCTACATCAACACCCATACCTGCACGGGCTCGGCCACGTTCATCGAATGCTAGGCCACTAACTATTCCGGACTCTTCAAATACACCATTGCCACGGTTTACAAATAGTTGATCAGGGTCGGTATCGTTGGCAACGATCACGTCAATAAGGCCATCTAGATTGAAATCGGTGGCCGCAATACCCAGTGTCTTACCTGTCATTTTTTCAAAACCTGACCCGATTGTTTGATTCGAAAAGGTACCATTACCCAGGTTGTGGTACAGCACGCCCGGAATTCCTGTGTACAATTCTGGTGTGCAGTAACCTTTTCGAGATCCGTCTGATGAGCAATAAATGTCAGTTTGAGGCGTCCAATCGACGTAATTGCCCATTAGAATATCATTCCACCCATCATTATCTGCATCGAAAACGAGTACGGCCGTGCTCCAATCGTTGTTATCCAGGCCGGGAGCTACGTCTTTATGTTGAACAAATTTTCCATGCTCATTAAATAGAATTGCATTGGGTCCTAGAGTAGTGTAAATCAGATCTTGATCACCATCGTTGTCGAGGTCCGCGGAATAAATACCCATTCCATAACCGGGTAAATCAGATAGACCCAAGGGTTTTGCACGCTTAAATTTGCCAGTCCCATCGTTTTCAAATACCTCAATTCCGCCCAAAGAAGCTCCGGGATCTTGACTTATTTTGCTACCTTTGACTAGAACAATGTCCAAATCTCCATCTGAGTCGAAATCGGAGAATCCTCCGCCTCCGCTCATGGTTTCTGGAAACCATTTATTGGATGTGGCTCCATTGTCATGCTTGAACGTGCCCAAGCTAGAGAGGCCTGTTATCTCGGTGAAAGCGGGTAACCGTTGTTCTACGGTTGCCTGCGCCGGAATTTTATTTTCTGAACAGGACGAAGTAAAAAATCCAGCAAAGATCAAAAGCAAGATTGGGGATCGATACATATCAAGAAATCCAAGTGTGGAGCAATTCGGTTGAAAATAGGTTCATCTTCTGCGGATCGATATTATTTTACGCAACCACCGACTAAATCGTTGTGCAAGTGAGTAAGGTTAGGCATTATTTATTCAAAGTAGCGCTAATAGTAAGCGGATTTCTGGTCCTCTCGAAGTGCCAGAATGACATCGAATTGTCGGCCAATGCGGTCTTTTTGATCGAGCAAGGTAATGCTTCTTTGCAAAACGGATCTTTGGTAAACGTGTTAACCATTGCAGATTCAATTGACGTGGTGCAACCTGGTCGGGTAGAAAGTGCCTTTTTGCGTGGACGGGCTTTTTTCGAAATGGGAATGTTGGCCCAAGCGGAAAGTTCGTTCGTATTGGTATCAAAGCGCAAACCGGACTTTCCGGGGTTAAACCACAATTTGGGAAACGTTTATTATTTCAAAAAAGAATACCGTAGAGCCCTCAGTTCGTTTATGAAAGAGGCTTCTATTGCAGCGGATCCTCGAACTTGGCACGCCATAAGCGGTGTCTATTCGGAACTTGGGAATCTAGATAGCGCACTCGTTGCCATTTCAAATAGTCTGAAGCTGGATGCATCCTATGGTCCGGCTTTGGTCAGTTCGGCAGATTACAAATCGCAAAAGGGCGAATTCGATGGTGCTCTTTTGGACATGCGTTCGGCACTAACGCGGATGGCTCCTTCCCCAAGTTTGGTCTTGAAATTGGCCAAATTAGAAAATTCTGCTGGCGATCCGAAGACTGCGGTCTCCTTGCTAAAGCCTTTAATGCTTCAGGAGCCTTGGAATTATTCGGTTAAGTTTGAACTTGGACAGGCCCTCAGGCGTGTCGGGGAGGAAAAAAATGCTCAGGCTCTATTTCTGGCCGCAGACCAAGCGCGTCGAGATGCGCAACCCATTGAATTGCTTGAGAGAATTGTTAGCAGTCGTCCGGCAGATTTTGAACAACGGATTTTACTGGCAGACGCGTATCGTGATCAACAGAGGTTTAGTGATGCCCTACCTCACTACCATGCCGCCATCCGACTCCGTCCAAACAATTTGGATCTTCTGGCAAATGTGGCTACGATCTATTTGCAATCTGGAAATGAACAGGAGGCAATTGCCCGGTTCAGGTCTATCCTAATGACGGATCCGAATCACCTCAATTCATTGCTGAATTTGGCCGTGTATTTCATTGGAAAGAATGATCGTGAAAAGGGAAATCTTTTGTTGAATCGAGCAGAACGGGTATCACCAGGCCATCCTTCGCTGGGCAGAATTCGTGCGTTACTTTAACCCATATATTAGTTTTGCGACTCTGCCTGAGCTGTTTGATAGCGGATGAAGTAAGCCTGAGAAGATGCGGTGTCTCCCTTCGCTAGATAAAATCGGGCACGATTGAACAGCATGGTGATTGACCTGGAATCCAGCGATTCCGCCTTTGTAAGTGACAGGTCGGCTTCAACTATCCTCCCGGCCCTGAGGTAGAGTGCTCCTAGCGCATTCCAAAAATAGATCCCATCGGTATGGTCGGCTCCAAATTTGGCAAGGGTAATAGTGTTTAAATCGAGAGCTTCAAAGTTAATGCCAAGGGCAACGGCCTCTTGCATCAGGGGGGCATTAAATGGCTGCCAGTAAAACAAGGCCTGATATAGTGAAAGCAATTCGTGAGAGGGTGGGGAATTTTTTAAATGATGAATGGCTTTGACAAGTCCTCCAGATACCGTCAGAGGCGAAGAAACCATAATGGATGCTAACGAGTCCATAAATGAGCCCGAATACCGATATCTAGCAACTAAATCGTCGCTAATCTTGGACATTTGAATAGAAGAACGATCCTTGTGAAAAGGGTAATCAGCGAGCAATCTTTCTATTAAAAGGGAAGAGTGAGAGGCCTCAAGAGGATCCAATCTAGTCGTGATGTCTTGAGGCTGTCCTTCGACTGTACCGCTGATACCCTTTAGTATAACATTCGCAAATTCTGCTCCCATGAGTTCATACCCGGACTGAGTAGGGTGCAGGTGGTCAATAAAAAGGTCGCTTCCCGGAATACCAGATTGACTATTTTTCGAAAAAACGGCATCTAAATCAACAAATTGAGCCTCGTGTTTCTGAGCAATCTCTTTCCATGTGTCGTTGAAAACACTCGGAGCCCGAAATCGAATGTTGTCGAGATCACGGGCGTTTTTAAACGCCGAAGTCCGACAATCCAAGGAGGAACAAGACGAATCGGTTGCCGCCGTAAATGCAGACAAGGCTTCCGGATTGTCGCCAAGCGGAGGCTGTCCGGACAGATTCGAAACCAACGAACCGATGATGACGGGAATTTGGTGTTTTCGAAAGGTCGCTACTACATCATTCATGTTTTTAGAAAACTGTTCCAATCCATCGGTGTACGTTTCGCCACCTAAGTCAATTGAAGCATCTCTCACAACTTGGGCCATTAAAGTGCGATCTGAGCCTTCTGAATTCTGATTTGGTCTACCTCGCTTCGAGGTGGAAGGAGAAAGTAGCTTCTCTATTCCGGTGAAGATGGCGGTTCGTTTCAAACGCAGGACCATCCTCTTAAGCGTGATACTGTTTCCTAACGAATACAGGGTACTTCCGGCACCAAAAGAGCCGTAAAATTCGTTATGACCGGCATAGATTAACACGATATCCGGATTGATTTCACTTATTTCGTGTCTCAAGTCCCAAAGCGTATAACTATTGACGGCTGTCATTCCCAGATTGATTACTTCAATTTTCCGTTCGGGAAGTAGATTGGATAGTTGGCGAGATAATGCTTCAGGAAAACCGTAGTAAAATTGATAAGGAAACCCGGCAGTGGATGATCCTCCGAGGGTAACTATTCTAAGAACGGATGAATTTTTTACTTTTAAGAATGGGTTGAACGCCACCGACGGCACAAAGCCATTGAAATACCGTGCTGAAAAAACGGGGTTGAAGGCCAAATAATTTGGCTTTCCTTCGATTTCAACAAAGACCTCCCGGCTATTCGAGCCAACTGAAGCCATTCGGAGGGTGACCTCTACGAGCAGAATCAGGAAGACTGGAAATAGGGACAATCCCAATTTGGGCAGAATATCTCTTGCCTTAAAGTTCACACTTGCACCAATTGGTTCATATTAGTAATATGTGAAAACCTTTTCAGGGATCCTAGACAATATACCTCCAATCAAGAATACAATAAAGAAATGGGCATCACAATTAGGGATGTAGCAAAGCATGCTGGGGTTTCCATTTCGACCGTTTCACGAGTTTTGAACGATATTTGTCCGGTTGATATTGAAAAGCGGACTCGGGTTAAGAAGGCCGTAGAAGAATTGGGGTACACACCAAATCCGGCGGCTCGCAGTTTACTGTCCAATCACACTGGTGGGATCGGTATAATTCTTCCTTTTGTCAGTGGAGAATTCTTTTCGGAATTTCTGAATGGTGTTGACGAAATTGCCCAATCTGAAGGGGTATTTATCCTGATTTCTACGTCACATCACTCCGCATCGGAATTAAAGGCAGCACTCTCTGGAATGTATAAACGGGTGGATGGACTGCTTATCATGGCTCCCAATATGATTGCCGAGGACGTGATTAGACTCACAGCTAATTCGGTACCATTTGTGTTCGTAAACACAAAATTGAATACGGATAAAATTGATGGGATCACTTTTGATAATTATGGCGGAATGTATGCCATGACCATGCATTTGGTCTCAAAAGGACACCGGCGCATTGCTTTTGTTACTGGACCTAAAGAAGCTCATGACTCCGCTGAGCGTCTTCGAGGTCATAAGGCGGCGCTAAAAGATACAGGATTACCCTACGACCAGGAATTGATAATTCCTGGATTGTACACCCAAAAATCAGGATACGATTCTGTTGCTTCTATTTTGGCTCTTGAAGAGAGACCGACGGCAATTATGGCCTCCAACGATGACGCAGCAACAGGGGTGATGAGCGCACTTAGAGAGGCGGGCCTATCGGTGCCGTCTGAAATGGCGGTAACTGGATTTGATGATGTGCCTAGTGCGCGATATTCCACGCCTTCATTATCGTCAGTGCACGTACCTATTCGTCATTTTGGAATGTCGGCGATTAGGCTTTTGATTTCCAGAATACGTGGTGTGCCTCACGAAATTCAGGATCGAATTCTCCCTGTTGAACTACGTATTAGGGAATCATCTAGCTAGTTTTTAAATGCCAAGTCAATTTGGCTCGACCATACTATTATGAAAACCTTTTCAATCGACATTTTTCGATCTATCAAAGCTAAATATTTTGGACACCCACTATTATTGTTTGTGTCGGCGATGCTGCTTTTTGGAGCTGGCCGCGCCAATGGGCAGTTATCTGATACCTCTATTTCGGAATTGATTGGACAAATGTCCCTGGCTGAAAAAGTAGGCCAAATGACCCAGCTTACTATCCAGCCGTTAAGCGCAGTTAAAGGCTTTCCGGGAAGCCCCTTTCAAGTAGATTCAAAATTGCTTAGAGAGGCCATTGTTAATCGACACGTAGGCTCTCTCCTAAACGTGTATGACATGGCGCTAACCACGTCTGAATGGGAAAAATTGATTAACGAAATTCAAGACCTTGCCGTTAATGAAACTAGGCATGGGATTCCTGTTATTTATGGAATCGATGCCGTTCATGGAAATAATTATCATGTTGAGGCAACTCTGTTTCCACAAAGCATCGGTATGGCTGCGACCTGGAATGAGGGACTGGTTGCGGAGGCTGGACGCGTCACTGCCCAAGAAACACGTTCCTTGGGAATCACTTGGAATTTTTCCCCGGTCTTGGATGTCGGTCGTCAGCCTCTTTGGTCTCGTTTCTTCGAGACCTTTGGAGAGGACGTGTATATGGCCACGGTTTTGGGTAGTGCTTCCATCGAGGCACAACAAAGCCCAAACTCTGACGGATATGCGACTGTGGCTGCCACGGGGAAACATTTTTTGGGATACAGCTTGCCGCTATCGGGTAAGGACCGCACTCCAGCATGGATTCCAGACCGGATGCTTCGCGAATACATTTTACCACCTTTTCAGAAAGCTATTGATCAGGGAGTTTTGACCATGATGGTGAATTCAGGTGAGATCAATGGCGAGCCTGTGCATGCAAGTCATCGAATACTTACTGAGCTATTGAAGGAAGAATTGGGTTTTGAAGGCATAATTGTAACGGATTGGGAGGATATCGCCAAGCTGTATTCCAGCCATCGTGTCGCTGACTCCTTTAAAGAGGCGGTGCGCCAAGTAGTAGATGCTGGAATTGATATGGCCATGGTACCCTACGATTATACTTTTACAGACGTCCTTATTGAGCTTGTAGAAGAGGGTGTCATCTCTGAAAACCGGATAGATGAATCTGTCTTGCGGATTTTACGGGTAAAAAGTAAACTCGGATTGTTTGCGGATTCGAGGCCACGGAAGGCTGCCAACAAAGGGGCAAGTGGGCCATCAGTTTCTCTTCAGGCTGCACAGGAATCGATCACTCTTTTAAAGAATGAGAACGGAGTTCTTCCTCTAACGGGCTCCGAATCGATTCTTTTTGGAGGTCCAGCGGCGGACTCTAAAACGTTTTTGCACGGATCTTGGACTTATACCTGGCAAGGTATGGAGCGCGAAACATATCCGGAGTCCATTCCGACTTTCAAACAAAAAATGGAAGATGGATTTTCAAACGTGGCTTACATGGCTTGGGATGAACATCTGGATCCGGATAAAGTCCGAGCTCTTAGTAATAGAGCAGATGTCGTCGTTTTGGCTTTAGGAGAGGTGCCCTCAGTAGAAAAGCCGGGTGATATAGAATCCCTTGAACTTGCTGCAGATCAGGTGGAATTAGCTCGAACGGTTGTGGAATCGGGTGCGCGGCTCGTTGTAGTCCTCTTCCAAAATAGACCTCGAATTATTCGCCAGATTGAGCCTTTGGCTGCAGCTATTATCTTGGCTTATCAGCCTGGCCCAGCCGGCGCCCAAGCTGTGGTCGACGTACTTAATGGGACCGTAAATCCAAGCGGCCATCTTCCGTTTACGTACCCCAGATACTCTGGATCTATCGTGCCCTACGACTATAAATGGTCCGAACAAGCAGATATTTTATTTGGCCAAGATGCCATAAACCCACAATATCCGTTCGGTTGGGGACTGAGTTATACACGCTATGAATATTCAAATCTTCGCGTGAACGCAGGTGCATTTGCTAAAACGGGAAAACTGGAGGTATCTGTTGATGTTATGAACGCCGGAGATCGCGATGGAATGGACGTCATTCAGCTCTATACGCGAGATGAATATGCCAGTATTACACCGTCTAATCGTCGTTTACGTCGTTTTCGAAAAATAAACCTGGCAAAAGGAGAGGTGTCCACTCAAATTTTCGAATTGACTAAAGCTGACCTTTCCTTTATCGGAAAAGCGAACGTACCCGTATTTGAAGAAGGTGCATTTACGTTTATTATTGATGAGCAGTCAATCACAGTCGACCTCTAGAAATCGTTGTTTCTTGATTTGTTTGGGGGCTGTGTTTACTTCCTGCCTAGATAAAATTGCGCCTGCCGTGCCGCCTCCAAGCCACCACTTCACTGTTTTGCCATCTACTATAAGTGACGAATTTAGATACGATTCTTTACCGGCAAGCGCCTGTTCAACCTTGGAAGTCCATTTCAATCGGGTTGAGACAGATACCGAAATGGTTGTGAAGGCTAGTACAAAAACTGAATAAGCAAATTGATTTTTATCACCTTACGTTTGAGCAATCATTTCGTGAATGGAAGTTCATGATTAGTCCAGCTTCCCCCGATAGTAAAAGCTCAAGCTGAGCGCTGAAAAACAATGCAAACTTTTGATCTGGCTATTATTGATATCGTCGTGATGATCACGTATATCATTGCGATTATCGGTTTTGGGTTGTGGGTTTCCCGAAAAAACGACTCAGAGGAGGACTATTTTCTGGCGGGTAGGTCTTTGACATGGCCGGTAATTGGATTTTCTCTTTTTGCTTCAAATGTTTCTTCAAGTACGCTGATAGGTCTTGCTGGGGATGCCTATACGACAGGTATTGCGGTTTACAATTATGAGTGGTTTGCCGTCATTGTCTTGGTGTTTTTCATCATCTTTTTCCTGCCTTTTTATCTAAAAACGAAGATTTACACCCTTCCAGAATTCCTGGAATTGCGTTTCGATCACCGATCCCGGTACTACATGTCGGGGGTTACGGTAGTAGGGAATATTTTGCTTGAGACAGCCGGAGCGCTTTATGCTGGAGCGTTAGTCGTAGTCTTAATTTTTCCCAATGTGCCCATGTGGCAGATTACGACGGTTTTAGCATTGTTGGCAGGAGCGTATACCATCGCTGGAGGGTTGAAAGCAGTGGTGTACACAGATTCTATACAGGCGGTATTATTGCTCTTGGGATCAACTCTCATTGCTTGGTTTGCCTACCAGAAAGTCGGTTCGTGGGATGCGGTGCTCGCGGTTACAACACCGAGCGAACTGAGCCTTATTCAACCCTTAGATGACCCGGCGCTTCCTTGGCTTGGCTTGGTCGTTGGATTGCCTCTACTGGGCATTTATTTCTGGTGTTCAAACCAGTTCATGGTTCAACGCACGTTGGCTGCCAAGAACTTGGACGAAGGTAGATGGGGGTCTTTGTTCGCAGGCTTGTTAAAGCTACCCATCATTTTCATTATGGTGTTCCCGGGGATATTTGCTCGGGTTTTATACCCGAATCTCGAAAAGGGGGATATGGTGTTTCCGACGATGATCTTTGACCTATTACCAGATGGGATCAGAGGACTAATTCTTGTCGTGCTTATCGCCGCAATCATGTCAAGTCTCGATTCCACGCTAAATTCAGTTTCTACACTTGTGACCATGGATTGGGTCAAGAAATTTAAGCCGCACCTGAGTGGTAAAAAACTGGTTCTTGTGGGCCGTATTGCAACAGGTGTAGTGATGATTCTGGGAGCTATTTGGGCTCCTCAAATTGCAAAATTCCCTTCTCTTTGGCAGTATTTACAAGGAGTATTGGCCTATATCACACCTCCGATAGTGGCTTGTTTCATCCTTGGAGTGTTCTGGCGACGTAGTAATGGGACGGGGGCATTTGCCGGCCTCATTTTGGGCTTCATAATGGCAATTGTACTTCTCGTTGCACCAGTGGACCTGCACTTCCTCTATGTCGCCCCCATTTTGTTTGGGCTGTCTTGCATCACGATCGTTATTGCGAGTTTGGCAACCAGTCCTCCGTCTCCGGAAAGTCAAAAATTGGTTTGGACCGTCTCGATGTATCATGACGAGACTAGGCATTTGAGACAGGTGAGATGGTTTAAAAACTATCGAATTCAGTCCGCGCTTTTGTTGGCTTTGACCGCCCTTGTTGTTTCAATGTTTATTTGAAGTAAGTCATGTATTTAGAAAGTAAAATTATCTCAGAAGATCCGATTGAAGAGTTGATGTCGAAGATGACATTGGCTGAAAAAATTGGTCAGATGACGCAGATCACGTTGGAAACCGTTTCGAAAAGGAAACATTCGACGTCTGAAAAACTAGAGCTTGATGATGAGGCATTAAGGACAGCCCTCCTTGAATTTCATGTAGGGTCGATTATCAATGTCTATTCCAATGCAATGTCCTTCGAAGATTGGAATTTTTTCATTTCGAAAATTCAAGACGTCGCATGTAAAGAGTCTCGACTTGGAATTCCTGTGATTTATGGAATAGACGCAGTTCATGGTGCCAATTACATGCTTGGGGGGACCGTTTTCCCTCAAAACCTGAACTTAGCAGCAACTTGGAATCGGGAATTAGTTCGTGACATCGCCCGAGTTACGGCATGTGAATTGATTGAATCTGGTATTCATTGGAATTTTGCCCCGGTTTTGGACCTCGGGCGACATCCCATGTGGTCGCGGTTTTCTGAAACGTTCGGAGAGGATTCGTACCTAACTACGGAATTAGGTAGGGAAAATATTCTTGGTCAACAGAATTCAGGATATTCGGTAGCCGCCTGTGCAAAGCATTTTTTAGGATATGGTCAAGCCCACACCGGACGAGACCGAACACCCGTTCTATTGCCTGACCGTGTGGTCAGGGAATTGTATTTGCCACCTTTTTCCGAAGCTGTGAAGTCTGGAGTGGCAACGGTAATGGTCAATTCGGGCGAATTGAACGGCCGGCCGGTGCACGCTGACTATCGACTATTGACCAACCTACTCCGAGACGAACTCGGTTTTGAAGGAGTGATTGTTTCGGACTGGGAAGATGTAGAAAAGCTTCATACCATTCACAGAGTAGCTGACTCGTCAAAAGACGCCACGTTGCAAGCTGTTCGTGCCGGCTTAGATATGAGTATGACGCCGTTTACGTTTGAGTTTTCTAAGCTTCTAAAGGAATTGGTTGAGGAGGGTTTGATTAGCGAGAGGCGAATCGATGAATCTGTAAGGCGGATTCTAAACCTAAAAAGGAAACTGGGCTTGCTGCCACGGAATAAGGATGAGTTTCCTGAAACGATCCAAGAAAAGTCGATCCACATTCCGTCCCAGGAAGAGCGCGTCGCCCTCAATTTGGAAAGCGCGCGTCAGTCTATGGTCTTATTGAAAAACCAGGACGACTTACTGCCTTTGAAGCCTGGTTCAAAAATAGTTTTGGACGGTCCGGCATCGACATCTCTTCCGATGATTCATGGGTCGTGGACCTATACGTGGCAAGGAGCTGACGCTTCGGCTTATCCAGATGATATTTCAACTATTGCAACCGCTTTTGCAAGTAGATTTCGGCTTCAAGGGAAGGTGTCAGATATTGATCCCCTTGATCACGACGTTGATCCCATTGTCTTGTGTATTGGCGAAATTCCCTCCGTCGAAAAGCCAGGAGACGTGAATGATCTCGATATCGATAAAGCTCAACATGCTTTTGTTCATGACGCAATTCTAACGGGTCGACCCGTGATTCTTGTTCTATTTGCTGGCCGACCTCGATTACTGAAGGATTTATCTGACAAGGTTGCAGCCATAATATGGGCAGGACAACCAGGACCTTGTTCAGGAAGAGCCTTGGCCGACTTGCTCGATGGCTCATTCTCCCCAAGCGGACGGCTGCCGTTTACTTATCCGAAGCATTCGGCGGTTTTTCACACCTACGATCACAAATGGGCGGACAAAGTGGGAGCAGATTACGGATTGGGCCAATCGTTTTCGATGGATGGTTTTGATCCAGCTTGGGAATTTGGTTCCGGTCTTTCCTATACAAGAGTATCGTACGAAGCGTTAGATGTTCAAAATACGGTCTCTGGATTGGACGTATTTATTACGATTCGGAATCATGGTAGCCATATCCAAAGGGAAAATTTACTTCTTTTTGTTTCTGACGAGTATGCATCGATAACACCCGCGGTCAAGAAATTAAGGCGATTTGAATCGATCGTACTTGATGCAGGTACGGAGCGTATCGTTCAATTTGCCCTGCCTAGGGCAGATTTGATGTTTGTGGATGAGTTTGGCAAGTGGGTATTTGAACCCGGCTCATTCAAGATATCGGTCGGCGATCTTTCAAAAATAATTTTTGTGGGGACACAAATCGGACTTGATCCCGATCAACCTTCTAGGTAAATTCCTTGAAAGATTTATGAAAACCTTTTCACGAGTTCTTTTCTTTTCATATGTTGCTCTCGATGAAAACCTTTTCAGGTCGGACTTATGGTCGCTGAAGAGTGTTTTGGTCCGATACCAATTACATAACTGTTCGGAGGCCCAAATGACTTCACGCGGTACGATTTCAAAACGTCTTATGACGTTCGTGCTATTATCGATTCTCATTCTGCCATGGTTGCAGAGCGCTAGCGCTCAAACCTCATTGGGAGATGAGTTCATTATATTTGTTGAAGGGAAAAACGTTTTAGTACCATTCTTTGATGGCGCTGCTGCAGTTGATCCAACAAACGCTGCAAATACAGTAGCCAATTTCCCGTTTTCTGGTTGGGCCGCACCTGGCTTCCGATGGGACAACGAAGTGGGAGTTGATATGACAAGCATGGTTGGGGCAACCGTTGCAGCAGGCGGCAAAACCATGTATCTCCGATTGCTAGTGGATCCTGCTAATGCAGGAGCACACGCGTGCGGGGTAGGTACGGGCGACGACTGTTTGTCGTTGACTTTATTTGACGCATTTACTGGCAATCAGTTTGCAGATAACCGAGAAGGGCGTCTCAAATGGTTTATTCCAGACGCTATGCGTGATGGTCAGTGGCATGATCTCGCGATCCCTCTTCCTCCAAGTACTGTTGAAGCGCTTGACGCGGCCAAACTTGGTAAGAATGTAGACGGAACGGATCTAGCCACGCCATTGGATCCGCTTGCAATGAATTGGGAATACACTGGTGGATGGGCCGGTGGTTGGGGCTGGGGAGGTACAGCTGGTACTACTCACGGACCAGCCGACGCTACCAATTGGCAGCCATTTGAGTGGAATAACATTAGAGGTCTTTCAGTTCACTTTGATTGGGGCGACGGTGGCGGTGGAGTCATGATTGATGACCTGTACTTTGGCTCAGCGACCACTGATATTACTTCTGCTACCTCGGCTCCCGCCGCGATGTCAGGTGTTACTTTTGCTTCCGATGGTCCTAAGAATGTAGTCTCGTGGACTCCTAATACTGATTTTGGAGGATATCGAGTGTATTTGGATGAAAACCCAATTACTTCAGCTGGTATTGCAGGCGGTACGGTTCCGGTTTTTCAGGAGTTAGCTTTTAATGCTTCGAGTTTTGTGGTTAACCACGAATATGAAATCCCTCACTCGTCCATGTTGCCTTTACCGATACACTACTCGGTTTCGTCTCTGAATCTATTCGGCGTAGCTAATACCGATGTTAGTGCGAGTTCAGGCCAGATTTCAAATTCTCAGTTGGCAAAACAGGCCTATATCGTCGAAATCGACGATGCGGGCTCAGAATTGATATTTAATTCGCTCGGTGTTGGTTTTGTTACTGATAGTGCATTTCCTGCAAAAACCATCCCCTTTCGTCTAGATTCGAGTCACTGGAGATCAGGCGATGGAGGTCTTGTTCCATCAGATGAGAACGATCTGTCTGCAGTATTCAAAGTTGGCTTTAACCGCAAGAACAATGAGCTGTACATCTACGGCGAAGTGAAGGACGATGTCCTTGCTCTTCATCCGGGAACGAGCGCGTGTAACGGCTGTGACGCATGGGGTTATGATAGCGTTGAATTCGGTTGGGGTTCATATGATGTACGCGATGCCAGTGGATCAATTCTTGGAGGAGCGCCTCAACAAAACTTTTTGCGCGGAGCAACTCCTGATTATCAAGGTCGAATTTCTTGGCTAGGTGACGATTCCAATCCGAATCCTAGTCAGACCAGCACCTTTCTTACTACCGGTGCTGAGGCCACAGGCCAAGGTGAATCAACAGGTGGTGGATCTGTCTTCGGCATTCTTAGGGACGGTAGTGGAACCGCTATCGGATATAAGTTTCTGGCATTGTATAACTTTGCAGACTTTGCTTTCCCGGCATCAGGAGATGAAGTATTTACACTTCCAGGCCTAAACGAGATAAAGCTAATACCTTTCAATATCGCCGTTAATGATGGGGACGATCCTGCTGCCCAGAACCCAAGGGATATCCAGGTGCAGTGGTCTACCAAACCTAATGCGAACTCTGCCTGGTGGAATACGCCGGCGCAATGGATGACCGTCGCAGTTGTAGGTTCTTCGGTTGTTGGTACGGCTAATGAAGATGAAGATCTAGTGCCGACGGAATTTTCGTTAAGTCAAAATTATCCGAATCCGTTTAATCCATCGACGAGTATCGAATTTTCTCTCTCTAGAGCTGAAAATGTGACGCTAACCGTTTACAACATTCTTGGGCAGCAGGTAGCGACGTTGCTCAACAATCAGACCATGGTAAGCGGTCGTCATTCTGTACGGTTTGATGCTAGCCATCTAACTTCCGGTATGTACCTTTACCGGATTGACGCTGGAGCTTCATATAGCAAAACGCTATCAATGATGCTGATGAAATAGTAGGTTGAAGATGTTATTCGTAGTTGGGGCGCAACGCGCCCCAACTACGAATTCTTCGGATGGATGCCCGGTTTTATGCTTTTGATGTTAGATTCTGATTCGATCTAATCTTTTTCGATCTGATTTTTGCTTTTGCGCACATCGATTGCGCGTTCTGTTCTGTTCTGTTTTATGCGGATCCAAATGGTCCTATTGTCCCCCAAATAAGGGTTCTTAATTCATGAAACTGCCAAGATTTTCTCTTCTTCTAATTTTGGTCGGCAGTGTGCTCCTGACCGGATCTGCCAATGCATCATCAAGTCCCTCTTCGGATGACATTTACGGAAAAATTGCTGGTAACATTGTAGAGGCGGGGACTGGCCTACCTCTCCCGGGCGTAAACGTATTTATTGATGGTACCACTCAGGGCGCAGCGACTGATATGAATGGGGACTATATCATCATACGCGTTCGCCCAGGTTCGTATACTTTGCGAGCCACATTTATTGGCTTTTCAGCCCAAGTAGTGCAGGAAGTTCGGGTAGAAGTGGATCAGACGACGAAGGTCCATTTCACCATGTCGGAGCAGATATTCGAGGGAGAAGAAATCGTGGTAACTGCGGAACGTGGGATTGTTCAAATGGATCGTACTACCACGACTGCCGTAGTTAACGCCGATCAGTTAAAAGCGCTTCCGGTTACCACCATTACTGACGTAATTAATCTCCAGGCTGGCGTAGTTGATGGTCGTTTTCGCGGTGGTAGAAGCGGTGAAGTGGCTTATCTCGTAAATGGTGTGCCCATAAATAACGTGTTCAATAGCCAAGCTGCATTCGAGGTTGAACAAAATATGGTCTCGAGTCTGCAGGTCATAAGTGGTGTGTTTAACGCTGAATATGGACAGGCTCAGTCTGGAATCGTGAATATTGTTACCAAAGACGTTCCCGAAAAGTGGACTGCTGAAGTGCTCACGTACGCGGGCACAATCGCATCAAATCGGGAACTAGAATTTACAAAGCGAACGTCCGGTCCCGGAAATCAACTTAGTGCTGACATGTTTGAGTCTGAATTTGTTCAGTATTCCGATGCAGCAGAGTTTCAGAATTTGACGGATATACAGCTTTCGTTTGGGGGCCCGATCATGAAAGATCGATTGGGATTTCAACTTAGCGGAAGATTTCTTTCGGATAGAGGACATTTAATGGGCAGAGAGCTCTTCTTGCCGAGCGATTCTTCTACCGGACTTACCTCGAGCTCAAATCCTGATTTTTGGAACATTGAGTCCAACGGATCCGGGGATTTTGTGTCCATGGGTACAAATGAGAGATACTCCCTTAATGGCACCTTGACGTCGAACCTGACGAGTACAGCCAAATTGGAGTACAATGTCTTTTTGCAAGACGGTGAATTCAGAAATTATAGTGGCAATAGCAAATACGTACCTGGAGGCTTAAACCCAGGATATTTTTCCAGTCAGACCCACATTCTAAGCTTACGATACACTGTCGGACAGAAGTCATTTGGTAATATTTCTTACAGTTATTTGAGGGATAAATACGATAGTTATCTCCATGATTGTAAGGTAATTGACGAGCTTAAAAACTTAGACTGTAAAGGAGATGGAGTCTACGAATGGAGTCAGAAAAGAAATTTGAGTGGTCAAAATGCTTTTCAGGTTGCAGGGAATGATCTTTACACTAACGACGAACTTACTGAAACGCATACTTTCCTTGCCGATTATTCGAGTCAGATCGACAATGTCCACCTAATGAAGGGAGGGCTGATGGCTCGTTTGCACAGTTTGGATAACAGGTCTTACGGAATTGAACGTTCTGCTCGCACTAATAATTTGCCCCGGATTTCTCCAGACGTTTTTTCTGACAATTCCTTAAAAGTAAACCCTGTAGAATTGTCCGCTTACATTCAGGACAAAATGGAGTTTACTGGCTTAATCGTAAATGCGGGAGCTCGGTTAGATTATTTTGATCCAGATTACCTTATGCCAATAGATTGGCGGCAAGCATCTTCTACGGAAAGGATTGACCCTGACGATCAAACGGCGTTGATCTCAAACCGAAAAGATGCGCCTGCCAAAATTCAGGTTAGTCCACGTTTAGGTATTGCCTTCCCGATTTCATCAACGGGTGTGATGCGGTTTTCTGCTGGACTGTTCTTTCAAATTCCCCAGTTAAGTCTGCTGTATACAAATCCTGAGTATGAAGTAAACCCAGCTTCTAGCTCCAATCAGTTTGGAAACCCTTCTTTAAGCCCAGAGCGGACGTTGGCATTTGAAGTAGGACTTCAGCAGGGTTTGACGGAAAAGATCGGATTGGAACTTACCATTTTCTCAAAAGACGTGAGAAACTTGACCGGCCAAGAGGTTTTGCGGACACCAACAGGCGACTTCGCGGTGCGATGGATTAATCGAGATTACGGTACCGTTCGTGGCATAACGTTTTCATTGTTTGACCAACCTGGCGGCATGTTATCATGGACACTTGATTACACTTTACAGTTTGCCGAAGGAACATCATCTGATCCTGGGGAAGCTTTTGGACGGCAGCAATCAGGCCTTGAAGAAATTCTTTCGCTGGTTCGCTTAAATTGGGATCGTCGACATGTGCTTAACAATACTGTGACAATAGAGCCTCTCAATGGCCTAAGCTTCACTTTAGTGAATCGATTACGATCTGGTGAGCCCTATACCACAGAAAGGGGATTTGTTCGATCGACGCTAACAAATAATGCGGCCAGACCCATTCAATTTTGGTCCGATCTACGCGCCTATTATCGTCCAGCGTTTATCAAACAAAATTTGAGCGTATTTCTTCAGGTCCACAATCTATTCGACAGTGAAGTCAAATACGCAGTATATGCTTCGACGGGACGCGTTGATGAAGATCTTCAAAAAGAACTTTTCAGAAATACCGGTGCTCAAATTGGAGGACTGAATAGTCTGGATGAGTTTTATGCTAGGCCCGAGTGGGTTGCCGCCCCACGAAAAATAAGTCTTGGCCTGAATCTGAAATTTTAGAACTCACGTAGTACAATTCCGAATTTCGGAATTAATCCTGTTTAATATGAAAGAAGCCTTAAGAAGTAATTCGCTCCGAACCACACTTAAAGTGCTTGTTTTGGTGGTGTTGGTCCTTGGGTCTGGAATACCTTCAGACGTTATGGCTCAAGAGATTCCGCCTGGATATCGCGGAGATGAAAAATTAATCTCCCGGGGAATCTTAGATGGAAACCTGATTGAGACCAATTTTCGAAATCACGGTGAGTTATCTCGCTGGAACGACCTCCCTTGGGGTGTTTGGCCACGAGGCATTGGTGGCAGACATATAGACGGGATAGGAATCATGGTTTCGGCTCGTACCCGCGGAGAGCGGGCGAAATGGCCGTTTTATGGCGGCCGAGCAGATACGTTGGTCAATCCAGTCGTGCTCACATATAGAGACGCTGGAAAACGCCTAGGACCTGATGGGTCTCTTTGGGGCTGGTTGCCGCTTAACGGATTCCATAATCCAACTAGATTTAATTCGCTAGGCCAACTCGAACCAACGCCGGCCCTAAGTGACGATCGGACTTCCTGGCCTACTTTTTGGCCGGATCGATTGGATAATCCAGATGATCCTGGATGGTCTAATGAGTGGAACGGATTTTTTGGACGCGGCGTTTTCAATGCAGACCTTGAGGGTTTTTATGTCGTTGATGACTTCTCAGATCTCGAATACAGTGTCTCTCCTGGAACGAACCAGCCACAAAGTCGATGGGGCGTTTTTTATCCGACACCATCAGATTCGACAATTGGAGGGATGGGCCTTAGAACCAAAGTTCGCCTGTTTCAATGGGCGAATATCTTGGCAGAAGATGCCATGTTCATTATCTACCGGATTTCAAACGCAAGTGAAACAACGTATCGTTTCAGCTTAGCTGGTGATGAAGGTATGTTTTTTGGCCAGATCATGGATTATGGGCTAGGAAACGAAGAAGGGGATGAAAACGCGGCTTTTGACGCCCGACAAGATGTGACTTTCGGCTGGGACCAAGATGGGATTGGACAGCGGCAAGACGGCACCCTTTATGATCTTGGTTATACCGGGTTTGCTTTCCTTGAAAGTCCTTCAAGAGGTACGGATGGTCTTGACAACGACGAAGACGGAATTATCGACGAGCAGCGGTTTGGTGGGGCAGGACAACTTATTGAAGGTCAGATATCTATTGGAATGCGAGTATCTGCTACCTACGACCTCGCCAATTTTGAACTCTATAATGGTCCGTTGGAAGATCGTCCTGCATTCAAAGCTGGCCGATGGTTTACCGGCGATGAAAATCTGGATTGGGTCGGATTTGGCGATGTCAACGCAAACGGTGTGTATGATGCCGGTGAGTTGATCAATAATGATGTAGGAAGGGATGGAAAAGGTCCTTTTGATTTAGGGTATTCTGGCCCTGACGATGGTGAAGCCGATGGGCTTCCAACTGCAGGTGAGCCCAATTTTGATGAATTGGATATTGATGAATCTGATCAAATTGGTCTTACCGGGTTTGATCTGAATTCCCGACCATTTTATGAAAACGGCGATAATCTTAGGGACGATACTTGGATGTTCGACCGCATATTGAATTATGCTCAATTCCCGCTTGGAACCCCTTCCGATGCTTTTGCGGCTGATATTGAGCCGTTTATTTTATTTGTTAGTGGTCCAATAACGCTTGAAAGAGGAGCCACAGACTTCTTTTCGACAGCTTGGATCTTTGGTGAGGACGAAAAGGATTTTTTCAAAAACCGTCGCACCGTTCAAAACATTTACGATGCGGATTACAATTTTGCCCAAGCTCCTTTTATGCCGACACTGACGGCCATTCCTGGGGATAAGCGGGTGGTTCTTACTTGGGATACAGTAGCTGTTGCGAGCTTCGACAGATTTAGTCAAACGTTTGACTTCGAAGGCTTCAAATTGTACAAAGGAAGCGATCCATTGCTTTCAAACTCTAGGACGATCACCAATATTGACGGAACGCCTACATTTTTTGAACCGATAGGTCGGTGGGATTTGGAAAATGGTATTGAAGGGTCGGTAACAGTACTCGAAGGAGATGCCGTATACGATATGGGTAGCGATAATGGGCTGTCTTATTTTTACGTGGATAACCAGGTGAATAATGGCGTTAAATACTATTACGCCCTTGTCGCCTACGATCACGGAATCTTGGATGCAACGTCAGGAAAATTGACCATCGATCCTCAAGAGAATATTTTTAACATCTCCATAGATCTTGCAGGGAATGTTCTTGGTGTATCTAACAATGCGGCGATTGTTGTACCAAGGTCCAGAGCCGCGGGATATATAAGCGGTTCTGTAAATGAAGATTTGAGCACCGTTACACAGGGGGTTGGTTCTGGGTCAATGACCGTTAGGGCAGTGAATGATGCTGATATCATGCCGAACAGTCCATATAGAGTTCGGTTTTATAGCGCTCCAGACGATGTGGTTGGCACCGATTTAGAAGTCACTACGGACTACGACATCTTTAATGTGGGTACTGGTAAAGTCGCCGTAAGAAAAACGCCGCTTGTACCCATCTCTCCGATGGTAGATGGCTTTGTAGTTGAAATTGCTAACCACAAAGTGTTGGCAGGCGTCGTTGAATATGAATCGTCAAAAACAGGTTATGTGATCAATGCCGGAACGGAAAACGAATTGTTTGACCTAAATCCATTCGTTTTAAACGGCCTTGAAACAAACTGGGTGGCTTCCGTTGAGCGGGATTCTTCGGGTGCCTTTTCCCACACTCAGGACGACTTCGAATTACAATGGTCCAACCCTAACGATTCTACCTATCTACCGCCCAGATTTGGATTCACAAATCTTAGGACAGAGATTCCGCTTTTTGCCAAAAATGTTCGCAAAAACACTCGGGCAGAAATATTTATAGTGGACACTAATAAAAATCGGGAGTGGGATGTGACTGACGAGCTCATTATTTCGGAGCTAAGTGGTCAATCGCACAAATATCGACATCGAGTCCGGTTTGAAATCCCGGAAGGCCAAGAGTCTATCCCTCCAAAGGCAGGTGATGTGTTACGAATTACGGTTAAGAATGAGTTTCAAACAGGGGACTATTTCCAGTTTACCTTAAAAAGTGCAGCCGTTAACGTTGAGCTGGCAAAATCGGAATTGGACAAAATTGCTGTCGTTCCCAATCCGTACGTCGGGGCATCGTTATTTGAAGGCCGTTCTCAAATCTCTGGAAGGGGTGAGCGCCAAATTGAATTTATCAATCTTCCACAGCGATGTACTATTTCAATTTTCAATCTACGAGGCGAACTCGTCGACACCATTGAACATGACGAAGTTGGTTCTGACGGGTCAGAAAGTTGGGACTTAAGGACTTCTGGTAGCCAGGATATAGCGTATGGTATTTACGTCTATCACGTCAAATCCCCAGGTATTGGGGAGTTCGTCGGAAAGTTTGCGGTGATTAAATAATGAGAATCAAGATTCAAATGCAAAAAGCTCATTCCGCTGTCTTGGTGTTGCTACTCGTATTTGGAGGAAGCAATGCTTGGGCGCAAAGCCGCGTTGGTACCACAGCTGCAACGTTTCTTACGCTGGGATCTGGTGCAAGAGGGACGTCTCTAGGACATGCCTATACTTCGATTGCCACGGGTCCGGATGCATTGTTTTGGAATCCTGGAGGTGCTTCAAGGGCCACGAGGAGTGGCCATCGAGGCGGCGTGATGTTCTCGAACAATACATGGATAGCAGATATTAATTATGTTGCTTTTGGCGCAGTCATTCCGGTAACGTCTAGCAGTGTTATCGGATTAAGCTTGGCCATGGTGGACTATGGAAGAATGGATGTTCGCACGGTTTCACAACCTGATGGTACGGGTGAGACATTTGGTGCCAACGACTTAAGCTTCGGCATAACCTACTCCCTGCCTCTGACGCCATCTTTTTACTTTGGTGGCACGGGTAAGTACGTTCGTCAGTCCATTCGAGATATGACGGCAAGCACCATGGCTTTTGATTTTGGATTTGTCTTGGTTACCGATTATCTGAATGGTGCCCAAATTGCTGCTTCGATAATGAATTTCGGCGGTAAGATGCAGATGAACGGGATCAACTCAGAACTCAATATTGATCTGGATGAAAAAAACACCGGTTCCAACGAGAGCATTCCAGCTCGTATTAGGATGGACCAATGGGACCTGCCCATTTCCTTCAAAGTGGGTATCGGCATTCCGGTAATATCCAGTTCAAATCTTGAATTTATGGTCTTGGCTGATGCAAATCAGACTAATGACAATAATTTAAACGGAGATTTTGGTGGGCAACTTACGTATTTCACAAGGGGTTTTTCGTTCAATACACGGGCGGGCTATAAAGATGCGTTCATCGATAATGTTGACTCACATTTGGCTTATGGAGCGGGATTGGATGTTCAATTGCAGAGTGTGAGATTTGGATTTGATTTTGCATATATTCCTTTCGATTTACTGGATGATACGCGAACAATTGACTTCCGAGTCTATTTCTAGGTTAGACTACCAAGCTGGAAAAAGGAATGATGCGTTATAGTTTAAGGGCGGTGAGTTACACCGCCCTTTTTTTGTTGATTGGATTTCTGTTAGTAGGCTGTTCGAAAGAGCGGGTGATTATTGATGCCGATTCGCGTGTTCTTGCACGAGTGAACGACCACTTAATTACTGTTACCTGGTTTGAACAGACGTACATCAACTTTTTGATCCAAACCGGTCAAAACGATAAATCGGACAACAGGCGCATTCATCTTGAAAATTTGATTGACGCCCTGCTTCTTGCCGACGAATATGAAGACCTCGGATTAACTCGAAGCGAGGAGTATCAACGCTACTATGAGCGCCGATCCAAATCTGTGTTGGCAGATCGTTATTTCGATGAGGACTTTTTATCCAAACTGGAGCCACCTACTGATGCTGAACTACGGCGGACGTATGCCATTTCAAAAGATCAAATCGTAGTTCGTCACCTCTTTTTTACAAATCCTACGTTGGCTGCCGAATCATACGCAAGACTTAAAGCTGGGACGCCGTTTCTAGATGAAGCACAATCGGTCTATGACACAGCAGAATTCGATTCTACTGCTGGCTACCTCGGCCCTGTCAAATACTTCAGTGTAGATGATGCATTTGGTGTGGTCGCTTTCAATCTGGAAGTTGGGCAGTTCAGTGAGCCCGTTCGTACTCGCTTCGGCTATCACATCATTTTGGTGGAAAACAGAATCATCGAACCTCTTCTCACCGAATCTGCCTATCAAACGGCAAGGGGAGGACTTTCCAGTCAGTTTAGGTTGAGGAAGCGCCGCCTGGAAGGGGATCAATTTATTCGAACCTTTATGGAGGCTCGGAATGTCGATGTAGATGGGAATGCAATTCAAGCTTTGGGATCTTTTTTGGAAGATTTTGCCATTGACGTAACGCCACAGTCATCGGTCTTACCCTCAGACGATCGCAATTTTCAACTCGATAGTCTTCGCCTCAATTTGAATTTGGATACCGTACTTGGCTCTTTCGAATGGGATGGTAAACGATCAAATTTTACGACGGGTGACTATCTATTTTGGTTGGCAGACCTGCCTTTTCAGGAAGCGTTACACCGGACAGCTGCTTCGGTTGGGCGCGCTATGAGGAATGAATTGTTGGCACGGGCGGGAAAAGAGTCCGGATTTGAGGACTCCAAAGCTGCTGCTATCTTAGACAGAGAGACAACTCAGGCTCAGGCTTCATTCTTTCGCTTGTACTTGCGCGATCACCTCGACGGGCAAGTGGACGAGTCTCTCATCAAGCAGGCCTTTGAGACAATGGGCATGGGACGTCAGCTTCAGTTCCGGGCAGATTATGAGTTGGTCTCGTTCAACACGAGGGCGGAAGCAGAGAATGTGTCTCGTCAAGCGAGCGAAGGACCGCTCAATCTTTCAACGTTGAATGGATATCAAGTAGGAGTCGACGCCCCTTTGTTTGAAATTCCCAATTTGGCACAACATATTCGCACTGCCCCACTAAATAGGTATGTCGTGGTGGGCTTGTCAGATGCTTGGGCCGTGTTAATGGTCAGCAAGAGAGAAAAAGACGATATAAATTGGGAGGAGCATCGCGAGTCGATAATCCAAAGATTGGCCCCTTTTGCCTCCGAATACCAGATTGTTAAACGACTGAGATCGGAGAGCGTAGTCAGCGTCGATTCCGTTTTATTCCAGCTGTTGCAGGAATTTAAATAGTCCGTGAAGCGACAGTTGCCGAATTTGTCAATGCTCCAGATGGGGATGCTCCAGATGGGGAAAGATCGGCCTGCCAAAACATCATTATCCGCAACGACCCATCCTGATTAATAGGGTTTTATTGCTCCGGTTTTTGGGTCGTTCTCAGACGGTTTAATCCAGTATGATGATGTCTTCGGATCAAGTTTTAGACTCAAAATATCTTTTTTGAAGATGCGCAAAATCAATCCGATCGGCGTGACCATAACGATGTAAGTGACTGTCAAAATTAGCGTAGTCATTACGATTCCCATTACGGTACCGATTTTCATCCATATCCAATGAAAGGGACTCAGTAATAATGGGGAAAGCACTGCCATCAAAGCTAGAGAAGAACCCGCAATACTTAACCAAACCAAATAGTCGTCATTCCACCAAAAGTAGGTATTCAAAACTACAGAGGCTCCAAAGAGGACCAATCCAAAGGAGCGCAGTTCTTTGGTATTCGTACTAAGCTTCGTCATTAATGGCTCGTGGCTTCTGAGTGAGTTTGGTCCATGTTTTTTAGTTTGGGCTGTTCACCTTTCTTAAATAAGACATTTTCTATGACCAAAAAATCCATTTCGGTACGCATAAAACACCGGTAGGCCTCTTCCGGGGTCGAGACAATCGGCTCTCCTCTCACGTTGAAAGACGTATTAACTAAAATTCCAGATCCTGTTTTGAGCTTAAATTCAGTTAAAAGTCCATATAGGCGTGGATTAAACTGACCATTCACCGTCTGAATGCGGGCAGAATAGTCAACATGTGTCACGGCAGGAATATCTGATAGGGGCAGCTTAAGAAGGTCCAATCCAGTAATACCAGAAGGTGGTGTGAGTCTTCTTTGCTTAACTATAGGAGCAACCATCAGCATATACGGTGATGGTGTATCCAAATCGAAATACTGTTGCACGTCCTCTTCCAAGCAAATCGGAGCAAATGGACGGAACGACTCTCTAAATTTAATTCTCATGTTCAAGGAATACTGCATATCGGCATTTCGCGCGTCTCCTAGAATACTTCGACCACCCAAGGCCCGGGGACCAAATTCCATCCTTCCGGAAAACCATCCTCCAATGTTGCCTGAAGCCAAAAAATTAACCGCTTCTCTAATGATCTCAGTTTCGCTGAGCTCTTGAAAAACGGCTCCAAATTCAGTGGCCCATTTTAAAACGTCTTCAGTGCTATACGAGGGGCCTAAGTATGAGCCCAATTGAGAATCTTCTTTGTAGAATGTCCTTTCTTGGCCTAAATGGGCATGCCAGGCAAAAAGAGCAGCGCCCAAAGATCCGCCTGCATCGCCTGCCGCGGGCTGAATCCAAATTTGGTCAAAGATTTTTTCCTTTTGAAGTTTGCCATTTGCAACACAGTTCAAGGCAACACCCCCAGCCAAACAAAGGTTTTTTTCCCCGGACGTGTTCTTGATGTGACGCGCCATTCGAAGTACAATTTCCTCGACTACCTCTTGGACAGACCGAGCCAAATCCATTGTTCTTTGGGTGATTTCTGAATCAGGAGTGCGCGGAGGTCCCCCAAAGAGCCTGTGGAAATGAGGTGAGGTCATCGTGAGCCCTTGACAGTAATTGAAGTATCGCATATCCATGCGAAATGAACCGTCTTCTTTTAAATCTAGGAGATGATCCATGATCAGGGTCTTGTAAATTGGTCGTCCGTAGGGAGCGAGACCCATAACCTTATACTCACCCGAATTGACTCTGAAACCAGTGTAATAGGTGAAAGCTGAATACAGCAGTCCAACGGAGTGTGGAAATCGTAATTCTCCATGCGATTCCAAATGGTGTCCATGGCCAATGCCCCAAGACGTAGTAGCCCACTCACCAACTCCATCTATGGTTAAGACTGCAGCGCGCTCAAATGGCGAGGGGTAAAAAGCAGATGCGGCATGGGATTGGTGGTGTTCAGGAAAGATGACTTCTCCTTGGTATCCCAATTGGCGCTTTAAGGTATCCTCCATCCAAAGCTTTTCTTTTAACCAAACTGGCATCGCCTTTAAAAATGAAGCAAGGCTCGAAGGAGCAAAAGCCAGATGTGTTTCTAAAATGCGCTCGAATTTCAGAAGTGGCTTGTCGTAAAAGGCTACTATACTGAGATCTGATGATTCAATGCCAGCGTGGGACAAGCAATAAGAAATCGAATTGATGGGGAAACGTTCGTCATTCTTGATGCGGGAAAATCGCTCTTCCTGGGCTGCGGCAATAATAACGCCATCCCGTATCAGGCATGCTGCAGAGTCATGGTAGAACGCCGAAATTCCCAGAATATATGTGGCCATAATATTTCAGCTAAACCTTAACGAATGACCTTTCGCGAATCCCAGTTCTAAAACAGCGAATAAATAAATGGAGCGAGGGCGCTCCCTTGCGCGAATACAACCAGTATGCTTAAAAGTAAAAGCACAACAACGATGGGAGCCAGCCAAAACTTTTTTCGCGTGGCCAAGAATCCGTAAATAAGTTTCACTTTTGAAAACACTTCCAATACCAATCTGAGGGTTTTATGTGACCATACCTCCAATATAAGTCGAAAATGGCAAAGAGAAGGTTTGTGGACCTCATTCCGAGTGCGAAACAGCCTGGCCACTCAAATGGTCTGATTGAAATGTAAATCCATGTGGCACCTTTTTAAGAATTCCTAGATTTTCGTGCCGAATCTTTACGAAGTCTAGGCTTCTCTTTACGTATTTTAGAGTAACGACTTTCCCATTTGTACAAAATAAAAACCCATGTCCACAATGCGCCTGAAGGAGCCTAAAGTAGATCTGGAACTTGCCCGCGGTCACGGACTAACGGAAGAAGAGTACGGCTGGATTCTCGACAAATTGGGAAGAACACCAACTTTTGTAGAGTTAGGCATCTATTCCGTGATGTGGAGCGAACACTGCTCGTATAAAAACTCTATAGTTGAGTTAAAAAAACTGCCGCGGGAAGGAAAGGCCCTTTTAGTGGGTGCAGGGGAAGAAAATGCTGGCCTAGTCGATATTGGAGACGGCATTGCAGTTGCTTTTAAAATTGAATCTCATAATCACCCCTCAGCTGTGGAGCCTTACCAGGGTGCTGCCACAGGAGTAGGGGGGATTCAGCGGGACATCTTTACCATGGGTGCCCGCCCTATTTGTTCTCTTAACTCGCTGCGTTTTGGTTCGCTAGATAATCCGCGTGTGCGGTATTTGTTTGACGGCGTAGTTCGCGGCATTGGGGATTATGGTAATTCCTTTGGGGTACCGACGGTTGGGGGAGAGGTTTATTTTGATCCATCTTATGAGGGCAATCCTCTAGTAAACGCCATGAGCGTGGGGATCATTGAACCTGGTAATAAGATGGCTTCCGCAATCGCAGAGGGGGTAGGGAATCCAGTATTTATTGTTGGATCAGCCACCGGAAGGGATGGTATTCACGGGGCTACGTTTGCATCGGAAGAAATATCTGAAGCAAGTGAGGCAAAGCGCCCAAGTGTTCAGGTAGGTGATCCCTTCACAGAAAAACTGCTGCTCGAAGCAAGCCTCGAGGTCATTAATAGCGGCGCTGTGGTTGGAATTCAGGATATGGGAGCAGCTGGGATCACGTGCTCCTCGTGCGAGATGAGTGAGAAAGGAAACTCGGGCATGATTCTCCATATCGATAAAGTCCCAATTCGGGAAACGGGTATGACCCCGTACGAAATAATGTTGTCTGAGAGCCAAGAACGCATGCTCATTGTTTGTCATAAAGGCAAGGAATCGGTTTTGTTGGCAATCTTCGACAAGTGGGATTTACATGCTGCAGAGATTGGTCACGTTACAGACGATGGTAGGGTGAAGGTCCTTTGGCACGGTGAATTGGTTGCCGATGTACCGGCGGAGCACCTTGCTCTTGGCGGTGGTGCTCCCGTTTATATCAGGGACACGAAGAAACCGGAATATTTGGATCAAACCAGCGCGTTTAAAACGGAAAGTGTCCCGGATATGAGTCCGAGTTCCGGAACAGAGGTTCTCCATCGGCTACTGGGTGCACCAAACATTGCTTCAAAGCGTTGGGTGTATGAGCAATACGACACGATGGTTCGAACCAATACGGTTGTGGGGCCTGGACCTTCGGACGCAGCAGTTGTTAGGCTAAAGGATTCGAAAAAAGGACTAGCCGTAAAGACGGATTGTAATGCTCGATATGTGTATCTAAATCCTAGAAAAGGTGGTCAAATTGCGGTTGCAGAAGCGGCCCGAAACGTTGTTTGTGCTGGGGGAAGGCCCGTGGCCATTACCAATTGCCTGAATTTTGGTAATCCATACAAGCCTGAACAGTACTGGGTTTTTAAAGAGGCCGTAACTGGGATGGGTGAAGCTTGCCGAGTTTTGGAAACTCCAGTTACAGGAGGAAACGTTTCTTTTTACAACGAAAGTCCTCAGGGGGCGGTTTTTCCAACGCCTACGATAGGAATGCTTGGGGTAGTCGAGGATGTTGATGCCCACGCAACAACATTTGAATTCAAGAACGAAGGTGATATCATATTCATTCTTCAACCTGCAATCATCGAAAAGGATGGAATTGAAGCATCTGAGTATTTGTCATTAGTCCACGGCCTAACCACTGGAGATGCACCGAATTTTGATATCTATTCGGAGAAGGCTGTCCAGGACACTTGTTTGTCTCTAATACAGAAAGGTTGTGTCCAGAGTGCTCACGACGTCTCGGACGGCGGCTTGGCCGTGTGTCTGGCTGAAATGAGCTTAGTTTCGAAAAACCTGGGTGCTGAAATAAGTCTGACCACAATGAGCAAGTCTCGATTGGATTCAACTCTATTTGGAGAAGCTCAGTCACGAATCGTAATCGCGGTTTCACCTAAACACGCTGAACATGTTAAATCTGTTGCACTGGAAAATGGAGTGGCAGCTATCGGTATAGGTAGAGTTTCAGGGCCGATGTTTTCAATAGAAGTAGATAACCAACCTATCATTCTATCTACGCCCGAAACCATGCACCATATATATGAGACAGCGATACCAAACTTGATGGCGAGAAAGAAATAGGAGTTTCTAAAAGTCGTATTGCGGACGTGTAACACTTCGACAATACGAGTCACCAAAGGCTCCAAAAGAAAATTATTTGAACAACTAAGCTGCTATTACAAAGAAGAAACATGGCAAATAACGCAAAATATATAACTCTAACTGATGCTAACTTCGATTCCGAAGTCTTGAAGTCGGATCTTCCAGTTCTTGTCGATTTCTGGGCTACGTGGTGTGGACCCTGTCGGATTATCGCACCGATTATTGAAGAACTTGCAAGCGAACTCGAAGGCCAAGCGGTTATTGGTAAAGTTGATGTGGATCACAATCCACAGACAGCGATGAACTTTGGAATTAGATCGATTCCAACCTTGTTGTTTTTCAAGAATGGGGTTGTTGTAGATCAATTGGTCGGATCCGCACCTAAAAGGGTGTTGGTAGCGAAATTGGCTGCACTTTCAGCATTGCCGGTGTAATGAGCATTATGGAAGAGATTGATTTCAATGGTGCCGAACATCGGAAGGTGACCATAATTGGTACGGGCCCGGCTGGTTTAACGGCTGCGATTTATTCTGCTCGTGCCAATTTCTCCCCTCTTGTAATTCAAGGACCGGAACCAGGTGGACAGTTAATAACGACTACAGACGTAGAGAATTATCCCGGTTTTCCTGACGGTATCATGGGCCCCGACATGATGCAGAAGTTCGAGGCACAAGCTGAGAGGTTTGGAGCGGAACTGCGCTGGGGATCGGTAACCTCCGTAGATTTTTCCACTAGGCCGTTTAAATTGGTCGTGGACGAAGAAACGCCGATTACTTCGGATACGGTAATTATATCGACAGGGGCTTCTGCTCGTTATTTGGGCCTCGAAAATGAAGCCAGACTACTTGGGCACGGGGTGTCTGCGTGCGCAACTTGTGACGGAGCGTTTTTTAGAGAACAGGAAGTTGCTATTGTTGGAGGTGGTGACACCGCCATGGAGGAAGCACTTTTTCTGACTCGTTTTGCTTCGAAAGTCTATGTGATTCATCGCAGAGGGGAGTTTCGGGCTTCTCAAATCATGCAGGACCGGGTTTTAGCTCACGAAAAAATTGAAGTCCTTTGGAATACTGAAGTGACCGATGTGCTTGGAGACAAGTTGGTGTCTGGCTTGGTATTACGAAACACGGATGGAACGAACGAAAGGACTCTTCCAGTTGAAGGGTTTTTTGTGGCGATAGGGCACCGACCAAACACAGACATATTCAAGTCGTATTTAGACCGTGATGAGACTGGTTACCTAATTACAAAACCAGATTCTACCTATACGAATGTGGAAGGTGTTTTTGCTAGTGGCGATGCTCAGGATCATATTTATCGCCAAGCAATTACCGCTGCAGGCACCGGATGTATGGCAGCGATGGATGCGGAAAGATGGCTAGCGGATCAAGAGGCCTAAGACGTAACGCAAAGGGCCATATATACTAGGTTGAAATCTTATTTCTGGCCGTTAGTTGCTGCATCCGACATTACCCATTCAAGAGCCCCAATGGGCAGGGTGCCGCCAGCCTTAGCCGCGGCGGAATACAGCCAAAATGCTCGGGTCTGTGCGGCCTCGGAGCCATCTTCCATCAATAAATCGGCGACAGAAACTGCCAAGTCAGGATGGAAATGTCCTTCTTTTCGGCAAATATCGGTAGTTTGAATCTTGTCCAGAGCTAGAACATCCTCCAATTTCAAACCCAAGCTATCGTTTAACCCATTCGCGATAATTTCCGTCGGATCGATTTCTGGATTTTCCCTTTTATTGAACAGAATTAGAGCCAATACCTGCGCTAGCTGATGGATTTGGCGCATTACAAAGTCTCTTGAAATCATTCTTCCCCCTTTTTTTGGTTTATTTCCTAAACATGTTCTTGAGGACAAACCACACGTATTTGTCATAAGCACTTATGAATAAAGGATTTATCAAAAGTAATTATTGATTACATAATGATTGCAAATACTCTGTTTGAGATCAGAATACGACATAGTGATTACACGTAAGATTACAATATTATACCCTTGTATGACCCTGATCTGACAGATACTCCTCGTACATCAATCCTAGTAATGTTCTCTTGATTTGAGGATTATCCTGAGGAAGGATGTGGAATTCCAGTCTTTCTGTTATAAATGATTGTAAGACCATGTCACTGACCATTTGGATACCACAAGTATGTACTACCATTGGGTAATCCGTCTCCAATTGATAATTCTATCTTGATATATCCATTTGGATAATATTGCTCACTCCTGTAAACAATTTCCCTTCACAAACAAATCGATCAGATTGATCGATATCCAGGAAATCACACTCTTTAACCTCTGTACACCCTGAGAAATAAAAAAACATATGAATAGTACCATTAATGTTACAACTGTTTTGAACATCTTGACTAGACCTTACTTGGGTTTTGCACAAGGTGGATATCTTATGTAACAGGTACTGACCTCATCCGATCTGGTTTGATATCACTAAGGTGGATCTTGCAGACCAAAGGTTTCGATTTACGGTTTTATTCCTAATTCCTTGTCCTTGTTTTCTCCAATGGATTTCTTCCTTCTGAATCAGTTTTGATCAACCAGACATCCCAACTTCCATTTCCGAAGGATTGAGTATTTCCTGTGATAATAAATCCACCGTCAGATGTC
>CALFHN010000141.1 GCA_937876355.1 uncultured Bacteroidota bacterium
GGCGGCTCAGGACACGGCGGCGGCTCAGGACACGGCGGCGGGCAGGGAATTAAGGGCGCTGCGGGTGAACACCGTCCAAAAGGCTCTTTTTTGCACCGCATGGAGTGGTGGTTGGCAAATAAGCCGGGTAAGCCGAAAGGAAATAAATCTACAAATCAGGCAAAAATATATCGAATGGACGTAGCGGCCCCTGCGTCTGATTCGAGCGATGAATCAGATGTCGATCGCATATTGGATAAAATTAGTGCCTCTGGATATGACTCGTTATCTAAAAAGGAAAAAGAGAACTTGTTGCGGGAAAGCGGAAAGAATAATTAGGCCGTATTTATGTCGAAATGACGAAAAGAAGGTTTTCGGGACAAATGACGTAGCCTTATGAATTTCTGTAAAATCTAGAATTGTAAATACTCTGTTTTACACGCTTGATCTACGATAATAGTAGTTGATTTAGCGTTTCGGCAGAACTGCCTCAACCTATCGAGTTTTTGTGGAAGAGTATTTGGAGTCGCAACCATATCAATAAATTTGTGTTCGTGTATTGGCCGGTGTTGAAGATGACGCAAGCTCAACGCAGCAAGAGATATCGTATTCGAATTAGTCAAAAGAAGTATTAATTCAACCTTGCTAAGTAATTAGTCTCGAAAATAAAAGTCCAGAAAACGAATGGAACGTCCTCGTAGAGTCTCTCGACAAGTACTAGTCGGAAATGTTGCAGTTGGAGGTGGAGCGCCCATATCCGTTCAATCCATGACAACTTCTAAAACCCATGATGTAACAAAAACTCTGGCAGAGATTGCACAGTTGGTCGAAGCCGGAGCCGACATTGTGCGGGTCGCGGTACCTCGGCCCGAGGATGCCGATGCGTTGGCAGATATCGTAGCCGGAGCTTCCGTGCCTATTGTTGCGGATATTCATTTTAATCACAAATACGCGCTAAAAGCTATTGAAGCCAAAGTCGCCAAAGTTCGAATCAACCCGGGAAACATTGGCAAGCATGCATGGGAGGCAGAAGTCCTCGAGGCCGCGAAAGACGCCAGAATTCCAATTCGGATTGGGGTCAATTCAGGGTCCCTTGAAAAAGACATCCTAGATAAATACGGATATCCTCAGCCAGAAGCCCTCTACGACAGTGCGATGCGACACATTGAAATATGCAACTCCTGTGACTTTGATGACGTCATCATTTCAGTCAAGCATTCGGATGTGTATTTCATGATCCAGGCCTACAAATTGTTGGCCGATCGAACTGATTATCCGCTGCACTTGGGCGTAACCGAGTCAGGATCACGATCCACTGGGACGGTCAAAAGTGCCATTGGCATTGGAGCTCTCTTAGCAGAAGGAATTGGAGACACAATTCGCGTCTCGCTGGCAGCAGACTCCATACATGAGGTCGAAGCCGGGCATCAAATTCTGAAATCTCTTCGTCTTGGTCGCCCAGGAGTAAACATTATAGCATGCCCGACTTGCGGTAGATTGACCGGAGATCTTTTTTCAATAGTGGAAAAGGTTGAACAAGCTGTAAAGGAACGGAAATTTGAAAAAGACCTCAACGTCGCCCTGATGGGATGTGCTGTTAACGGACCGGGTGAGGCAGCAGGGGCCGATTTAGGCGTATCCCTAGGCCGCGGTCGAGCTCACTTGTTCAAAAAAGGCGAAATCATTCGTACTGTTCCCGAAGATGAAATCGTGGCCGCCGTAATTCAGGCGATTGAAGAGTGGTAGGGTTTCTGGCGGAATTTTAAGGTAGCGTCTGTAGGAAAACTTTTGAATTACCTCACTAGGTGAAAGGAAACGCATGGCCCCGCCCGAACTCCTCAACATTATAGAGGAAAGCGGAATACGACTTATGGATACTCTCAATTCGCTTTTGGACCTGGCGAAATTGCGAGCAGGAATAATGGAGATAAATACTGAGGTATTGGATATCTACGAAGAATGCGTGCAAGAAGCCTCAAAGTTTAAGGACGTTGCCCATTCAAAAAATATAAACTTAACCGTATCTCGTCCGGAATCGCGGTTGTTCGTTAATTCAGATTCTCACGCGTTGTCTCGAATAATCAACAATCTTTTAAGTAATGCGGTCAAATTTACCGATGAAGGTGAGATTGAGATCCTGTTTTTAGAAAAACATAATACTGTCGCGATGTCAATTAGAGATACCGGAATAGGTATCGACGCGCAGTTTTTGCCCGATCTGTTTGGCGCATTTATTCAGGAATCTGACGGCTTATCAAGAACCCATGAGGGGACGGGATTGGGACTCGCTATTTGTTCAGGCCTAGTTTCCCTCATGAATGCTACCATCAGGGCCGAAAGCACAAAGGGTGAAGGAACAACGTTTATTGTGGAAGTGCCAAAGGAAGAGACTCTCATTGGCAAGCGCAAACGTATATCGAATACTGGATTTGGAGCCACTGCTTGAGGCACGTCTTCAGGTTGAAGAAGAAGATGCCTTGCTGAGTGCAGTGTGATCGTTCGGATCAGCCATTACTCCCCAGTGGGACTTTCACTGATTGGTCGAGAAGATTGGCCGAGATGATTTTACGCGTGAAAGCCTATATTTGTAGTTTGTTTGTTCGGGTGATTTCAAAGACAATGAGCGCCAAAGACAGAGGCGCCAAAGACAATGGGCGCCAAAGACAATGGGCGCCAAAGACAAGGGCATCTTTATTTTCTGCCCCGGTGATCCCGCCTAAGTTATTCTATTCAGTTTGTTATCGTTGCAGTATATGATTCGTCTTTTTCGTTCCGTTCGATTTATAGCCGTCATGGTTGCTTACACTGCGGATATGGTTTGGCGAGGGCGCAAACTTTCGCACCACGATCGTATGAAACTGGTAGCTCAAAGGCAGCGGGCAGGATGTGTTGCCTTGACAAAAGGTCTAAATGTTACGAGTGAAGTCATTGGCGCGATTCCAGGTGATCGGGCGACTCTCTTAGTTTGCAATCATATCGGCACATTGGATCCGTGGATTTTGGCTAGCAATTTTAATTTAGCTTTCGTTGCAAAATCAGAAATGGAGGGATGGCCTTTGCTTGGCTGGGTTTGTAGGTCGGTCGGGATCATCTTTGCCCATCGGAAAAACGTGATGAAAACGGCCCAGACGGTGGATGAAATCCGAGCCAGAATGCGCTCTGGGGTGGCTGTGATGATCTTTCCTGAAGGAACTACTTCAGACGGCACGGCTCTGTTGCCTTTCAAAACGGGAGGATTTGAGGCCATCGCGAATATGTCCGACGGGTTTGTCGTACCTGTCTATTTCCATGTCAGATCAATAAAACGAGAACTAGTTGATCTTCATTCCCGCAAACAGATTACGTGGTATGCGCCTCAGAAAATGCTGGCGAATCTATGGCAGGTTTTAGGTCTTGGGCCGCTCCATTTTGTGATTCGTATTGGCGAGCCAATAGCTACAAACGACAAAAACCGGAAGGAATTGGCCAAAGAGTCACAGAGGGCAGTTGAAGCGCTAAAACAAAGCGAGGAGAAACTCATTCTTGCCGCGCATTAGTGGCACGAGAGGAGTAGAATGGTCACGGCCCAAGGATGCACTAAACGATTGGCACTGGATCGCCAGGCAGTGGAGCGCCAGGTAGTGGATCGTCAGGTAATGGAGTGCCCGGCCATGGAGCGCCCGGAAGTGGATCGCCCGGCAACTTGCTTAGATTGGGCAAAAGTGATCCAATGGCCTCGGAAATCATCTAAAACACAGAAATACTAGCAAATATTGGCCCCAACCGGTATTACATTGAAACGAATCATGAGTAATCAGGTAGGCTGTTCAAAACCTAAGAAGGGCTTAATTGTGAGCGGAAATAAAGACAGATCGTTATTAATTGGGATTGGATTGGTCATTATCGGCCTTTTTGCCGGAATATTAGTGACGCTTTGGGTGGCTGATGGTTTTTCAGGACCCCAGGGTCGACCCGAATTGGTTGACCGCGTTGAACTTGGTGCTGGACCTGCTCCCGGATACGTTACTATCCCCCAAAGTGAGGTGCCAACGGCCTATGTGGATGCCCTTTCCTTAAATGAGGTGTTCAAAGATGTATCTAGAAGGGTCACACCTGCTGTTGTATTTATCGAAGTAGGATCGAACGGCCCGGCCGGCAATATTTTTAAGCAGTTGAGTGGAGAAAATCAAGGGCAAGGGTCACAAAGTCTGGGTAGTGGAGTGATTATTAGTGACCAGGGCTATATCGTCACCAACAATCATGTTGTCGAAGACGCTTCGGAGATTCAAGTCACCTTGGGGGACAAACGGCATTTCGAGGCGAAGGTGATTGGTGCAGATCCTACTACAGATTTGGCCGTCATCAAGATTGAATCGGCGTCACCGATACCCGTTATCGCGTTGGGTCGATCTGCTAATATTGAAGTCGGAGAATGGGTGATGGCTGTCGGGAATCCGTTTCGATTGACATCAACTGTGACGGCCGGAATCGTTAGTGCCCTTGGAAGACAGGTCAATGTGATTGATAATCGACTAGGAATCGAGAGCTTCATTCAAACGGATGCTGCCATTAATCCCGGAAATTCAGGCGGAGCACTGGTTAATTTGAGAGGTGAATTGGTGGGAATAGCCACTGCTATTGCCACCCAAACAGGCACCAATGAAGGATATGGATTTGCGGTTCCGGTAGATCTGATGGAACGTGTGGTACGAGATTTAATTCGTTTTGGAGAGGTTAGAAGGGGTTATTTGGGTGTTGCGATCGGGGGGATGACCGAGGCAAGAGCAAATGCACTCGGGCTTGATACGGTAAGAGGGGTGTATTTGAGTGACGTCCAAAAGGGACTAGCGGGCGCACTCGCTGGCCTGAAAGCGGGAGATGTTCTTCTCACGATTAATGGCAAGGAAATGACGGAGCCCAACGAACTTCAAAGCGCCATTGCCCTCTTTTCTCCGGGAGATAAAGTGCCCGTTGAAATTTGGCGAAATGGCAAGAAGAAAGATTTAGTAGTGACACTCAGAGGCCGCGAAGATCCTGGTTATGATACCTGGTTGACGGACCTTGATCGTCAGAATCTACCTCCAGTGCCTGTGGAGCCTGAAATTCCGAACAATGCGATCACACAATTTGAAGAATGGGGGATTGGACTTGCAGGTGTCGAGGGACGCCAACGCCGCGGGCTGAACATCGCTCACGGAGTCTATGTAGCGGTCGTTACCAAAAACAGTGTTTTTGGAGAGGCCGGGATATCTCGCGGAATGGTCATTACGCACATTAATGAATCGCCCATATTCAACATTGCCACAGCAAAAGCGGTGCTTGATTCGGAAACGGACTTATTTATCCAAGCGATTCGGCCCGATCGTACCGTAGTCTTTTTTGAAGTATCCAAAGGCTCTCAATAGGGGTTTTTGCGTGGCTGGGGGGGATTTATTAGCATGCGGGCGCCGCACTGCTGTATTGGTTTAGTTGGTTCTTTTGCCGCGCGGCTGTGCCGGATCTGCTGGCGTAGTTTTTCTAGCTTAAATTATTCAGTTAATTGTCTCTAGCTTGATTGTATCTAGGTTGATGAGCTTCTGAATAGCCACATTTTTTATGATTCGATATTTAACAGCCGGCGAGTCTCACGGAGAGGCCTTAATTGGAATAGTGGAAGGGGTGCCATCTGGAATACCGCTTTCAGCCCAGGATATCAATGTGCATTTGGCGCGACGATGGTTGGGATTTGGCCGGGGAGGCCGGGCCAAGTTCGAGCAGGATTTGGTCCACTTTTTCTCAGGCGTCCGGTTTTCAAAGACGATGGGCAGCCCCATTGCCTTAAAACTTGAAAATGCAGCCTATTTGCAAGACAAATCTGGTTGGCCAGAAGTCATGGCGGTGGACGGATCTGGCGAGGGGATTGAGAAAATCACTCTGCCCAGGCCTGGGCATGCCGACCTAACGGGCGCTCAGAAATATGGATTTGATGATATTCGGCCCGTAATTGATCGGTCGAGTGCTCGTGAAACGGCTATGCGCGTAGCCTGTTGTTCGATTGCGAGGAAATTGCTGGCTGAGCTGGGAATCCAAATAGGAAGTCATGTGGTGCGAATTGGAGAGGTAGGGTATGCCAGTCCGATGGAATATGCCCAAAAAGTGGCTAAATTGTCTCAAAATGGAGCATTTGGAATTAGCGCTGAGGCCGACGGCAATGAGGTGCGCATGTTGGATGCAGACCTAAGTAGGCGGTGTGTAGAGCATATCCAGTCGGTTAAAAAAGATGGGGATAGCCTGGGAGGCGTCTATGAAGTAGTCGTTACCGGCGTTCCGGTGGGGCTGGGGTCGTACGTTCAGTGGGATCGAAAACTGGATGCACGACTTGGACAAGCCATTTTGTCGATACAGGCGCAAAAAGGAGTTGAAATTGGTGATGGTATTGCCGCTTCTTCTTCTAAAGGATCGGATGTTCATGACCCAATAACGTTCGATGGTGCTTCGTTTCCGCGCACCCAAAATCGAGCTGGTGGAATTGAAGGTGGCATGTCGAATGGCATGCCCATAATCGTTCGGGGATACATGAAGCCCATTCCAACATTGATCAAGCCGCTAGGGACTGCTGACATGATAACCGGGCAAGGGCAACCCACTCGGTATGAACGGAGTGATGTCACGAGTGTACCCGCCGCGTCTACGGTGGCTGAAGCCGTAATTGCCATGGAAATCGCCAATGCGTTGTTAGAAAAATTCGGTGGCGATAGTTTAGAAGAAATACGAAGCCGAATGAAAGATTTTTAATCTTGAAATCGCGTATTATCGGAGGAGGCAGGACATAATTTCAGAGATCGGACGGTTTTCGAAATTATCTTGTCAAAAACACGTAAAAAGATTTCAACCTCAGCGCAAATAATCTGATTTGTCTCGTTTAGTAGAAATAGTGAAAGCCCGCTTAAATCTAGGCACGCTATTTAAGACTGATAAAGACAATCTGATGTTAAACCGTCCTTCATTTCCTACAAGTCATCAGAATAGTACACCTACGGGATTTTCTGGAGATGGTCAGTCAGGAAGCCCGATTTTAACCCCATCCCCGCTAACCCCTTCTCCATTCGTGCCCAATTATTCGGGTGATGGACATGGGAAAC
>CALFHN010000142.1 GCA_937876355.1 uncultured Bacteroidota bacterium
CCACCAGCAGTCGTGGTAAGCGTGGACGCGAACGTCACATTACCGGTTGTGGTCGAATTGACAGTGTTCACACTGACCGCATTTGGGATTGTAAGAAGGGCTCCCGTGTGACTAATAAGCAGATTACCCGCGCCCAAAGAAGCAGGTAGCTCATTACCGGCCGTCATTCCAGCAGTAAGAGTACCGTTGTACGTAACGCTGACATTCGTCGTCGTTGGAGCGGTTCCTGTAAGGGAGCCGAGCGTACGCGTAATAGTCTGGCCAGTCGGAACGACAACAGCCGTTCCGAAATTAACCGTTCCAGATGTCAGCGTAATGCCAGCAGTCAGCAAGAATGTTCCGACTCCGCCACCAGCAGCATCAGTATACGTAACCGTTTTAGTTGCACCACCGGTGTACGTGATACTCGTTATCGTAACTACTGAGTTACCACCTGAAGTCTGAACTTCAAACGTGATTGCTTTGGCAGTCGAAATGGCCTCAGCGTAGGTGTTTGCCAAAATGGTGATTGTTTCACCATCAGCTGCTGCGGTTATGGCCGTACCAATTGTCTTAAATGGACCATTGGGGAATCCACCAACAGCCATCTGGCTACCGTTGAAGGTATCGTTACCTGCAACGCCATCCACGAACCATTGAGCCGACGCCTGTCCTATTCCGATAAATCCTGCAAGCAGAATTACCAGCGACAACGCCCAGAATTTTTGTAACACTTTTGGGGTGTTCATGTACTGTGCCTCTCTATTAGAGTCATTTATTGAAGAAATAAATTCTTTCTGCGATGCAAATTGCTCGTAGAAATGAATCTGGTATAGTAAAAACGTCCAAAACCCGAGATTCAAATAATTTTGAATCCGGGCGATTTAACCAACTGTTTGAGCTAAAAACGGTTAACAAGAGCTCTATGGCGTGTTTTTACTTAATTTTTAGAATATGGGCAGATGCCCATTACGAGTCATATACACGTCCAAATCCCCTAGTACCCAACGGGATACCGTGATTTTTAGACATTTCATACTGAAGTAAAGATCTCTATTTTGGAGCAAATAGTCAATATCATCGTCCATGAACCTTTTACGCAGAATGACGAAGTGCTTGTTTGTTTGCAGAGCTTTCATGCTCGTTCTGTCCTTGTTGGTTCTGTCTGGAGCCCGCAATAGTGCATCAGCCCAAAGTTGTGACATTCACGTAAATCCATCAGATGGATCTGATTCAAATCTAGGAACCCGGTTTCAACCAGTTCAGTCCTTAGAAACCGGATTTTCACTTGCTGATACCGGGCAACGTTTATGCCTTGCCTCGGGTGAGTACTTTGGAGGATCGGATGCAGATGGCATCTTCTTAACAGGAACGGATAAGTCACTTACCATTGTACTCTCAACTTTCGCAGGCAATTCGCGATTTATTTTTTCAGAAAAATCGATTTCCATAGATATAGGCTCTGGAACCCTAGACTTTGAATTTTCTGGTTCAGAATCTATTTATTTTGGAGCGGGGCAGCTCAACACAAACGACCTGTTCCCCGATGCGACAAATTTTCTTCACTCATTTATCCTTGTGAGCGGAACTTTAAATTTTGGTGATATTCCGGTTGTTTTCGGCGAATCTGTTGGTAATCCATTCTACGTCAATTCCAGCAATTCAGACAAAACCTCCCCAGCCTCTGCTCGGATACAATTGGGCAACAGCATACAGGGAAGTAACGTCTTATATACTGAGGCACCACGCGTCTGGGAGTTTTCTGGTGGCACACCCGGAATCATTCGAACGGTCTCAACACCCTCTTTGGTGGCCAACTCGTCTCTCGTATTTTCGAATTCAGGACCAGTTCAGGTAACTGAAATGGTAACGCTAGTCTCTGAATCGAC
The DNA here is from genome assembly GCA_937876355.1 of uncultured Bacteroidota bacterium. Lineage (GTDB taxonomy): Bacteria > Bacteroidota > Rhodothermia > Rhodothermales > UBA10348 > UBA10348. The sequence continues at coordinate 1,869 of CALFHN010000142.1, forward strand.
GGTTTTGGTTACGGCTGCTTCTGTATCTGAAGTGTCGTTTACCAATGGCATCACACTAAACGAAGGCGCAAAAATTACGCATGCTGGCTCCAACACATTAATGTTCGACCTTTTTGCACCTGACAATGGGGAAATTTTTGTTGAATCTGTAGGCGAAGGCATTCTCGTCCTAAACTCTTTGACAAACGCAACTGATGCCATAATAAACGTGTCCATCCCATCTGGATCCGTTCATATCAATTCCCCGATGATATTTAAGGGGGTTATCGATCTTCAATCTAGCATGGAAATCAATGCAGACGTAACAATCGACCTGAACACATCAAAAAGCCCATCATTTTTAATGTCTGGAATGTTGTCACACGGGAATCACAGCGTTACTCTCACACACGATTTTTCATCATCTACGCAACTAATTATTACAGAATCTGCTCAATTTTCAGGACAACCTATCAAATTGGAAGGTTTTTTTGAATTGACGGGTGGCGGACTGGGGCGTTTTGAAGGATTGAATCCATTTCGAATAGAATCTAATAATGTTTCATTGTCAGACTCTATTAGGGTAGGTCTTGGATCTTCTCTCGTTCTGAAATCGAGCGATGCCCGAATTGAGGGCACCTTATATGTAGCTGGCGGAACCGTTGATATTCAGGCAAGTGAAGTCTTTTTTGACAATTTCGAAATGACCAGCGGTGAACTAGTACCTCACGGGGCCTTTGTAAATGTGAATGGCCGATTTTTGGTTTCCGGTGGAACAACGAATACCGTAGATCTCAAATTTACTTCTGTAACCGCTGGAGTCATAGACGTCGCAGAGCCTATTGGTTCAGTACAGATTGCGGAATCCAACCTTCAAGTCATTGGCCATATTCTAAGTACCGCGGATTGCAACGTCAGCGGTTCTACTCTAGAGATTGTAAATGAAGCGTCTTTTACGTGCTCTACTGTTCAAACGAGCCAGAATTCTTTAATACAGCTTGGGACCGGTTCTCGCTTGGTGTCGACAGGCACCATTGATTTGACAGATGCCTCTCTGTTAACCCAGTCTGGGTCCCGACTCGTTGTTGGAGGCAGTCTGTTACTGGGATCATCAGGGACTTATGATACCGGGAATTCAACGATTTCATGGACTGGGATGTTGCAACGTATTGAATCACCCAAGCTTACAGATTGGTTAGATTTTTCGTGGATAAGCCCCGACGCTACTTTGGAAATAGATGGCCGTGTAGGTTTAAAGACAAATTTGGTGTTAACTGACGTCACCATGCTCCTGCAAAACAACTCGGTGCTCCGCCTCGATGGTGATTTGGATATTTCGGTCAATCACTTTTCATTTTCAAGTTCTTCTGCATTAATAATGCAGGGCGGGAATATTCGGTCGCTGGATAGTGGGAGCACAATCCTCCTGCCGTCAACCTTCATAAATAATGACACTACTATTGACTCTAACTTCGTCATAAACGGCTCCTTAACGCTTGCAAATGGAGTCTTTAGTCTTCCAGATCACATCAGCGGCCGAGTTTCCGGCAACCTTGTTTCAATGGGCGGCGGCATGGTTGTGAATTCAGGTTCGACTATGTCGATAGATGGGAGCACCAACACTACCTCCGGACTCATTACATTAGCAAATGAATCAGTTCTGGAAGTTCAAAACAAAGTTGTTTTTACTGACGTTTCTACTGATTTCTCAAGAGGAATGCTCCGCTTTGTCGGTGACGCAACACTCTTATTTGATGCCGTTCTTCGCACCGAAATCTTGGATATTACTTCGAATGTGGATGTCGTACTCCTGGCAAGTAATTTAGAGTTGGCAACAAATGGCTTCTCTCTACTTACTGGCGCGAGCCTAAATCTTGGAAATGGGACTTTGCGCCTTGGATCTCGGGGTAGAACACTAAATCTACTCATTCAGGGAACGATCACGGGTTCTTCTGAAGCGAAAACATTGATTCAGGGAAGTGGAGGCACCATTTTAGGACAGGGGCAGCTTGCGAATTTGGTTCTGGATCTCGATACAGAGATGAGTGAGATGATACTGGAGTCTGAAATCTTTTCATTGAATCAGTCAATCAAATTCCAATTCGGGATACTGACCGTTCGTTCTCAATCCTTAAATTTTATCGCCACCGAAAGCTTTCTACTTACCATTCCCATTCGGAATAACAAACTGATATCCAATTTTAGTTTTTCCCAAGTAACTAATGTAAATCAAGATTCAACACCCATTTCCCTGATTTTAAGAGGAGCACTATCGGCTTTCCTTTCCTATGATAGCCTGCTTGAGCTCGGTCCTCTTTCCAATCTCGATATATCTGTACCGGATTTATTCAATTCTCCGCCCGTGTTCGGTATGGTAACTGACGTTCCCATCACACTCTCTGGGTCACTTATTCTTTCTAAAAACACACTCATCAGAAGCCCCTCCATAACGATTCAAAGCGATAATACCGACAGCATTATTGCTGGAACGATTGACACCTTAATTGTTAACGGATCCGGAAATATTTCAGGAGAGGGTAGTGGTACGATAGGCTCTCTCTTCCTTGATTCAGGAAGCCTCACACTTGCTAATATTAAACAAATTCGGACCTTAAGTCTAACCAATGCTCAGTTGTCCTTGAGCGGAGAACACGACATCCTGTTCCAAAATTCCATTTCCGTGAATGCTTCTACTCTAAATATGAACGTGCAAGGATATGTAGCAGGATCTTCGCAAAGTGCATCTTTCAACTTAATCAATTCACAATTGGTCTTTGGAGAAAGTGGAGATCTCTTTTTTGAATCCCCTGTAAACGTCTGGTTTGATGCCAATTCCGAAGTTGTTGCAGATCCTGCTAAAGGTGGTGAGATTCACTTTTTTTCAGGAAGCTTCCTCACGATTGAAACCCCGATCCCGCGGGTATCCATATCTGGCCCACTGAGCCAAATCGTTCTGAATAGTAATCTTTCAATATCGGACCGGCTCGTTTCAACTAAAGGGTCCATCGAACTGGGGTCATGGAATCTTAGTTTTGACAGCGCTAGTTGGTTCTATGGTGGATCGCGAGTATTTAGCAATCAGTCTTCAAGTACTTCAACAATAACATTTTCAGGGAATTCAGCTTTGAATTTATCTGCTAATCTTTTGTTAGAGAATTCCAATTTAACCATAGATGCCACAAACGGACCTATTGCTGTTCGTTCTTCTAACAATGGTGCGCGAAAAATCACGTTGCAAAATGGGCAACTTCAAATTCGGAATGGAATCCTCGATTTGGCTTCCAATGACATCATTGTTCAGGGAAACCGTCAACCGATCATGACCTTGAACAATTCTCAAGTCAGTAGCACGATTCTCTATCCAGAATTGGAATTGAATTCAAGACTCAAGCTGCCAAGCCCAACTTTTCCATTTTCTAACCACCTTGTGGGCGAGATCGTAGTTGAGGGCCCATCTGGCTCCGAAATCAGATCTATAGGCACTAATACTGTTTCAGCATTAAGAATTGAAAGGGCCATTTCGCTCCCACCAGACAACACGCCAATTCAGGTGACCCAGAGATTTTCCTATGGTCATCAAAATGCTTCAGTAAACATGAACGGACCAGGATCTTTAGTTTTTGGGCAAGGAACTCAACTCATTCGTCGTGGAAGTGGTGCGTTGTCTCATGCACCCGTGTTTCTTGGACCCGTTTCAGTCGGATACAATCTTGATGACGGAACAGTCATTTCGCCTGCATCGGTTTTCTTCCTGGACGAGTTAGTCACTGGATTTGAAATACCCCCGGTTGAAATCGGCGTAAATCATTTTGCCGTTATGAGTGGAAACTCCAATGATCAGATTCACATCGTCAAATTGAATCAAAATCTTAGAGTATTAGGTTCTTTGTCTGTATTTAGTGGAATATTTAATCAGGCTGACCAGGATGTTTCATTTGAAACTGGCAGCTCATTAGCATTATTTGAATTAGATGAACGGGCCCCGTCTTCGTACAGGTCAAATAGGGCTTATTCCGTTACGGGTGAAATCAATCTTGTGGTCCGTTCAATATCTGCGAGCAAGGTGTTAACCACCTCGTTTTTTCCGGCCGGCATCCCTGTAGACAGATTCGATATTGATGCTGGCCAAAATCAATCTACAATCTCTTCACGAATTTTTTTGCAGGGCGATCGAGAAGCAAATAATATTCATATTTCGACTTCTTCGGGTTCGTCGGTCAATCTATTTGGAAGCTCTCTGACAGCAGCAGATACGTTAGCTATCCATGGGGGCGCGGTTTCTTCAGATCAGTTTTCAACAATGAGAGCGAGCAACTTTTTCGAGCTTTCCACTAACGCGTCGATCGTAGGAAATATTTCTATTGTAGCAAAAGGAAACGCTTTGCTGAACGGCGAATTGAGGGTGTTGACATTTGATGCTGCTGGAGATACTGTTATTGGAGGAACCTGGGGACCGAATAGCTCAATCAAGTTCTCCGGCCAAAATCAACAGGTCACGTTTGAAACAGACGAATTAGTGTTTTCAAATCTAACCATTGACTCGGTGTCAGAAGATGGCGAAACCGTTTTTTCAGGACCTAACAAAAGCGTGTTGAAAGTATCGCATAAATTGGCTCTAATTTCAGGTCGTTTAAACACAGGGCGCTCTTCAATAATAATTCAGCCCTCGGCAATAATCGAATCTTCTGAATTTTCCTGGTTATTGGGAGTAGTCAAGAGAGCTGTTAAGGCAGGCTTTACAGGAGACGTGCTGTTTCCTCTAGGGTCCAAAGAAAAGAAATTTCCCCTTTCATTAACGATACCTAGTCCTCTTCTTTCCAGCACAATCTTTAGTCTAACTTTATTTGAACAAGAACCCATGATAAAAGCAGGGCTTCCTACCCAAATAAATGAGACCATTGTTCAAAACACCGATACGTACTGGTGGAAGCTAACAAGTACTGTCAACTTTGGATCAGCTCAGCCTTTTTCTATATCATCTGAACTTGATTCTGATATCGGATTTGAAGAAGTTTTACTGACGCTTCAGGTAGGTAATGCCCTTGATCAATGGAAGTCAGGACCAATCAAAAATGATACTCGCATCAGCAGCGGGACAATTAATGAGGGGCTTTCACCTACCGGGCTTCGCGTCAGCCCGGGTGTTTCAAACCGGAAATCAGATTGGATATTTTTCCAATTCCTAGACGCTTGGGCTGAATCGTCAAATGTAAAGGCAGACATATATTTGAATGACGAACTTTGGATTTCAGACGTAAAGCCTGGTGAAACAACGCCAATTGTACCGGTAACTCCGCCGCAAAATGGATTTTTATTGGCTACGTCAACATTAATCAATCAAGATCCAATCAATAATATTCTGGCGGTCATCGAAGTACCGTTTCAAGTTGGGAGCCTCACTAGGCTCGTTCAAGCCAAAGATACTCCTTCGTCGCCACGGCTACTTACATCCTTACCTATACAAGCCGCCCCGGGCGTCCAAGTACTTTATTTAGCGCTCAGTGAGGACGTGATTGACTTAAGTAAACCGTGGCCAGAATCAACCACTATTGTTACCAATTTAAGTGCGAATACATTTTCGGAAACCTCATCTTCGCTAACCCAAGCCTCAACATTGAAAGTGGTTTCAGCTGCGAAAGGCATTTCGTTTTCGAAGTTTGCGTCGTTTCCAACCAGTGCTTTTCCCAATCTAATTATTATCGGCGACGATCTCAGGATGGGCCTACTTGGAAACGACGGGGTGCTAAATAGAGGGATAGTGTCTACAGACCTATTGAAGAATCCAGTAGTGCCTTTTGAATTCTCATTCGACTCAATTTATCCAAATCCTGCCCAGGATCATGCCTCCGTGATCTTTTCAATTAAGAACGATGGGCCAGTTCTCATGGAGCTATTTGATCTCATTGGAAAGAAGATCTTTTCAAATATTCTGACAGACGTTGACCCGAGAACTAAACAAATAATCACGCTTGATACAAAATATTTGGCAGCGGGAAGTTACTTTTTAAGTATATCATCCGATGGTAAACGTGAATCAAAAGCGTTAACGATCATCCGTTGAGGTCTTTTTTCTCAATAGATCAACGAGTAAAATAGAGTTCGTGATTCTTTTGAAACGTCTCTGAAATCAAATCATATTTACGTTCTTCAATCAGAATTTGATCGGACATAATTACTATCCGGTTGAAATAATTCGCTGCTGGCTCCCCTCCCCTTCCCCGGCTGCTCGTACTCGTTCCTGAAGTTGCTACGATAATGGGTTTGGCGCCCTCGTGAATGGAGACGTGAGCAACGTGCGAGATGTGAAGGTGACCACTTAGAATTAGATCGACCTCCATTTCATGTGCCGTTCTAAACGCATCGTGAGCGCCTTTGGAGAGATCGTGATCGCCTAACAATTCGAGCTCAGCCAGATGATGATGTACAACAAGAACGCGAAATACGCCTTTGGGGACGTCAGAAAAGCCTTCACGAATCTGTGAAAGTTCTTTTTTGGTGATTCTTCCACCTTGAATGGTCCAACCAAATGCCGAGTTTATGCCCTGCACGACAACATGTGCCGCGGGTTGAATCTTGTCTGAAGAGGTCTCAGGGCGCACCTCGGCTTCAGGCCCTCCCAGTTCTAGTCGCGGAGCAAGATCCGCGGTAATCAGCCTTTTGTAGCGTCTCAGGGGGTCAAATAGCCTTGAACCTAGGCGCCACCAAGGGAATACGTCGTGGTTTCCCGGAACGACGAGGGTGGGCGCGTCGAATGCTTCCAGCATTCGACGCGCCGCCCTAAACTGATGTCCAAATGCTCGCTGGGTGAGGTCGCCGCTCACAACCACTAAATCTACAATGGATTCGTTGATATCCCGGACGAGCGCTTCCACAATGGTAGGATGACTGATCTTACCAAAATGAATGTCTGAAATATGGGCGATTCGCGTCAAGTATAAAACCTAGAGAAGCATCGTCATTGGATCTTCTAAATAGCCCTGAAGCGTCGCTAAAAATCTTGAACCCGTCGCTCCATCAACCACGCGGTGATCGCATGATAGTGTCAATTTCATGCGCTTACCTGGCACAACCGCACCAGACTTGACCACTGGAATGTCGCGAATAGCTCCAATTGCTAGAATACACGCGTTCGGGGGGTTAATAATGGCCGTAAACTCCTCGATTCCAAACATCCCGAGATTACTCGTCGAAAATGTAGAACCGGACCAATCCGATGGCTGAAGCTGCTTGTTGCGACCTCGCGTGGCCAAATCTTTGGTTTCCGCACCAATCTGAGATAGTCCTTTTCGATCTGTATGACGAATGACGGGAGTAATTAACCCATCTTCAACAGCAACTGCGACGGCGATATGAACTTCGTTGTGAAGGCGAACTTCGCCTTCCGCTTCCATCCAAGATGCATTCACCCAAGGGTGCTGTAAAAGCGACAGAGCGGATGATTTTGTTACCAAATCGTTGAAAGAGACCTTGCTTAATTCCTTTGCCGCAGCCTTTTCGTTGAGTTTATCCCGGAAAGCAATCGCAGCTTCCATATCTACATCGATAGTGAGGTAAAAATGAGGGCTCGAAAATTTACTTTCAGCCAAACGCCTGGCAATGGTTTTTCGCATCTGTGAAATACGAACAGCTTCATACGCTCCCGGAGCCGCGCTAGGAGCGGCGGCCGGAGTAGAAGAATCAGAGGGCGCATAAGGCAGTGCAGCAGCAATTGGTGCCGATGACGACACCGCGGGCACGGCTGCCGGAGCACTTATCGGTGCCACAGAACTTGAACCGCCTTCCATTGCAGATTCAATGTCTTTTTTCACGATCCGGCCCTCTGGGCCGGATCCACTTAGTGCAAAAAGACTAATTCCATGTTCGCCTGCAAGCTTTCGAGCTAAAGGAGATGCTCTGATCCGGCCGCCAGCATCAGAGGTTGCCGAAACAGGTACTGGAGCGGTTGTTAAGATCGTGGCAGACACGGGGTCCGCATCTTCCGCCGGTTGTTCTGCAACTTTTGACGGAGCAGCAGGCTCAGCCGCAGAAGTCGTTTCGGACTCGCCACTAGCCTTGGAGCCGCCTAATCCATAGGCAGCCAGAATGGCTGAAATATCTTCACCCTCATCCCCTAGAATTGCAATCAATCCGCCGATCGGAACCGAATCGCCTTCTTCAATGACCCGTTTGAGGAGAACGCCATCATCATACACTTCGAGATCCATGGTAGCCTTGTCGGTTTCGACCTGTGCCACTACGTCTCCGGCAGATATTTTCTCTCCTTCCTCTTTAAGCCACGCTGCGAGGACACCTTCGTCCATGGTGTCGCTCATTTTGGGCATTTCGACTGGGATAGCCATTTCTTTCGATCCTTTTTGGGTTTCTCTAAAAGCTTTTTTCTAACTCGGCGGCTTCTAAGCGAAATGCACACTATAAAACTGTACAAAAACTCGCAAGATCCGCCTTCGGGCCATTTGCCTACTTGACGTACATCACTCGTTTACAAGCATCGTACGCATCTTTGGCTTGAGGCATGTAGTACTCAATCAAGTTTTTTGCATAAGGAGCAGGGACGTCTTTCGAAGTGATCCGAAGAACAGGAGCATCCAAATAATCAAAGGCACGTTCCTGAATTTGATAGGTGATCTCAGACGAAATACTTGCAAATGGATTACTTTCATCAATAATCACGCACCGATTCGTCTTTTTAATGGACTCAATAACGGTGTCAATATCAAACGGACGTATAGTTCGAGGGTCAATGACCTCTGCACTGTACCCCTCTAAAGCCAATTGATCTGCCACTTCCATAGCGATATAATGGCTTTTGGAGTGTGCCACAATCGTTACGTCCGTGCCTTCTCGCGCAATGCGGGCCTTTCCGATTGGGATGAGGTAATCCACGGCGTCGGAAACCTCTCCTTTCCAACCGAACATGACTTCACTTTCCAGGAAAATAACTGGGTTATTATCCCGAATCGCTGATTTCAACAATCCTTTTGCGTCGTCCGGGTTTGAAGGTGCGATCACCTTGAGGCCTGGAATGGTCGCATAAATCGACTCGGTTGACGTGTTGTGCGTTGCCGCCAACTGACCAGCAGCGCCGTTTGCGCCCCGAAACACAATCGGGATATTAAACTGGCCGCCGGACATATAGCGGATCTTGGCTGCATTATTAATGAGCTGATCAATCGCTACAAACGAAAAGTTGAAGGTCATGAATTCAATAATTGGGCGAAGACCGGCCATGGCCGCTCCTACTCCAAGACCACAAAAGCCACTTTCCGAAATAGGCGTATCAATAATTCGCTTTGGGCCGAATTTTTCTAACATACCTTCGCTGACCTTGTAGGCGCCATTGTATTCGGCGACTTCTTCACCCATAAGAAAGACGCTGGAATCGCGCTCCATTTCTTCGGTCATTGCCGCTCGAAGCGCTTCTCTGTACTGCAATACTGCCATAACGATGCTTACTGTCTAACTTTAATTGATTCGGGTAGCTGGAGATTAGGCCAGGTAGGGGTAATCGGATTCGTCGTAAATGTGTTCATAAATTTCACTCAGGTCCGGTACCGGGCTGTTTTCAGCAAATTCGACGGAGGCCAATACTTCATCTTTAACATCCTCGTCAATGGCGTCTAGCGCCTTAACACTTGTCATTTTGTGCTCGAGGATGTACGCTTTTAGCCGGATAATCGGGTCCTCGTTTTTCTTCGACTCGAGTTCTTCTTTGGTCCGGTATTTTTGCGGATCCGACATCGAATGGCCGCGGTAGCGATAGGTCCTTATTTCCAGCATCGATGGTTTGTTTTCCCTTGCTAACGCCACATGATCCTGCATGGCTTTGCATACTGAAAAAACGTCCATTCCATCAACTAGTGCGGCTTTCATTTTGTAACCAACAGCATGATGGGTGAATTCGGTTTCGGCAAAAGCCCTATGAACCGCCGTTCCCATTGCATAGTGATTATTTTCAACCACCAATATCGAAGGTAATTCATACAAAGATGCAAGGTTTGCAGCTTCATGAACTGAACCTTGACCTGCAGCACCATCACCGTAAAAAGCGATAGAAACACCGCCATCCTCTTTGTACTTGTGTGCGAAAGCAATTCCCACGCCAACAGGAACATGCGACCCAACTATACCATGACCGCCAAAAAGTCCTTTTTCTTTCGAAAAGAAATGCATTGATCCGCCTTTTCCGCGGGAGCACCCCCCAACTTTACCGAACATCTCAGCCATACATTCATTGGCTGTCATTCCCAATGCGAGACCGTGTCCGTGGTCCCGGTAGGCCGTAATGATCGAGTCTAGCCCTATTTTGATAGCGGTTGAGGTGCCCGTCGAAATGGCTTCCTGTCCAATATACAAGTGCAGAAATCCTGCGATTTTCTGTTTTCCGTACATCTGAGCAGCGCGCTCCTCAAATCGGCGCTGCAGAAGCATGTTACGATACATCGACAATACGTCGTCTATAGAAAGTCCAAGGTCTTTATGGGTGAACTTGCCCGCAGGGTATGTATCGAATGTAACATTCAATTCGAGAGATGTCGGAAACGTACCTTCGGGTACAACTTTTTTTGCTCGAGATCTTGAAGGAGCCTTTTTTGTTGTAGATGTTGCCTTACTGGGGGACTTGGCAGGCGTTTTACGAGTCTGTTTGGCCATAATATGCGCGTTGATCGGTGCTCGGGAGTTTTTAAAAGCGTTGCATAATACAACAAACCCAACCAATTTACGTAATCGTTAACGATATCTTAAATAACTTGTCATAACAAGATATTACAAGTTCAGGGAAATTTACTCGGAACGGCTTCTCCTTGTATTCGTTTAGGGGGCTGCTTCCCGAAAAAATCTCCCACCGATGAGTTACCCTACCAGTTCGCCCGACTTCTACGATAGAAAAAATTATTGTAACAAATTGACCGATTGACTTACATACCATGACCGAAACTGCACGAGGCCATATTGACAAAACCAGTTTAGAACCGGATCTCGAAGCGTTACTCGCTGGCGATGAGAAGGCATTCGAACTACTGGTCGCGCAAGAAAGTCCACGGCTTTTTCGGATCATCCATCGAATTCTTGGCGATGAGGAGGAATCCAAAAACATTCTTCAGGAGACATTTTTGCAAGCCTTTCAACGAATGCACACGTTTAGGCGAGAGTCAAAATTTACAACATGGTTGTATGCTATTGGGATAAATTTGGCTCGCGGATCACTTCGCAAGTCTAAAAGAATGACTTCTTTGGACGATGCGGATGTGGAAAGATTGCAACCCTCGTTTTCCAAAGGAATGTTCGTTGAGTCACCGCAGTCTTGGGATCCCCTGAAACTTGCAGAACGGACTGATCGTCATAAATTTCTTCACCAAGCGATTGATAAACTCCCTGAAGATTATAAAGCCATCGTCATTCTTCGGGACATTGAAGAACATTCTACTGAAGAGGTGGCAAAAATGTTAAATATCACGGGCGGTGCCGTTAGAGTCCGTTTACATAGAGCTCGAGTCGCGCTTCGGACTATGTTGAATACTCATTTTCAATATCAAAGCCAATCATCCAAATAAAGTAATGAAAGCATTGATCATGGCTAAGACCTTGCTTGGAATGGCGCCGAATTGCAAAAAAGTCACCTCTTTTTTGGCAGAATACGTTGAGGGAACGCTCCCAGAAAAACTACGCCAACAATTTGATCAACATATTGGAATGTGTAAGTGTTGCGGACCTTATTTTGAACAATATCGTGCAACTATAGGCATGATAAAAGAAGGAAAGGAAGTCGCAATCCCCTCTGAATTGGTTGAACACACGATGTCTTTTCTGCGTAAAAACGCTGATTTCAAGCATTAGCAGCAACACAAAACAGTACGGATGCAGAGTCAGCACCCACTTGTCATCATTCCTACCTTCAATGAAGCGGAAAATATCAGCTCGGTCATTGAGCAGGTATTAAGCCTTGCGTTGTCCTTTCATATCTTGGTTGTGGACGATGGAAGCCCAGACGGAACCGCTGATTTGGTTAAAGATCTAGTAAACAGACATCCTGGTCGCATTCATTTGTTGCGACGGGAGGGCAAACAGGGTCTGGGCACCGCTTATTTGGCAGGATTTCGCTTCGCTTTAGAGAATGGATATAATCTCGTATGCGAGATGGATGCAGACATGTCACACAATCCGGCAGATCTAGAGCGTATTGTCGCCCCCGTTATTCGCGGTGATGCAGATTTAGCAATTGGATCCAGGTATATTAATGGCGTCCGAATTATCAATTGGCCGCTCTCTCGACTCATGCTTTCTTATGGAGCCGGGATGTATACCCGAGCCATTACCGGAATCCAAATCAAAGATGTCACGGCGGGATTCAAGTGTTTCCACCGGCGAGTCTTAGAGGCAATTAACCTAGATGCGGTACGCTCAAACGGCTACTCATTCCAAATAGAGTTAAATTTTAAAGCGTGGAAAAAAGGATTTAAGCTCGTAGAAGTGCCCATCATTTTTACGGAGCGGACCGAAGGTCGATCAAAAATGAGCAAGGCGATTGTCCGAGAAGCCGCTTGGAAGGTATGGGAACTACGAATTCGCTCTATTTTCGGACGGCTATAGTACCTTCCCCTACAAACTAGGCAAACCACTATGCTCTATTTTTGACCCTGTGCTCTATTTTTGACCCAATCGGGCAATTGCTAACTAGAACCAATTTATTTCTAAAGACCACTATGTATAAAAATCTCTCGACTCCTTCGAAGGGTGAAAACATTAAAATGGTAGATGGCAAACTTCAAGTGCCAAACCATCCCATTATTCCTTTTATCGAAGGCGACGGCATTGGCCCTGATATTTGGGCTGCTGCGCAACACGTCTTCGACAGTGCGGTAGAAAAAGCCTACAAGGGTTCTCGAAAAATCGAGTGGTTCGAAGTATTTGCTGGCGAAAAAGCATTCGACCTTTTTAGCGAGTGGCTGCCCGAGGATACTCTCGATGCGATCCGCAATCACCTCGTATCCATCAAGGGCCCTTTGACGACACCTGTAGGCGGTGGGATTCGGTCTTTGAACGTTGCTTTACGGCAAAAATTAGACTTATACGCGTGTGTTCGCCCGGTTCGGTACTTCGACGGAGTGCCTTCCCCGGTCAAACATCCGGAATTGATTGATATGATCATTTTCAGGGAAAATGCGGAAGACATCTACGCAGGGATCGAATTCCAAGCTGGAACAGACGATGCGAAGACGTTTGCAGACCTGTTGAAAGCCACCTTCCCTGATCATTACGCGAAGGTTCGGTTTCCTGAAACTACCGGATTCGGGATCAAACCCATTTCCTCTGAAGGTACCAAACGGCTCGTTCGGGCTGCTATTCGCTTCGCGATCGATCAAGGCAAAGAAAGTGTAACAATCGTTCACAAAGGCAACATCATGAAATACACCGAAGGTGCGTTTCGTGACTGGGCGTATGAATTGGCTTGTGAAGAATTTGGCGGAGTAGTCATTGGAGAAGGACCTTGGTGCAAGCTGCCAAACGGTATCGTCATTAAGGATGTGATTGCCGACGCTTTCCTACAGCAAATATTGACTAGACCTGCGGAATACGGCGTAATAGCCACGATGAACCTGAACGGAGATTACATTTCGGATGCGCTTGCAGCTCAAGTTGGCGGCATTGGAATTGCTCCTGGAGCAAATATTAATTACGATACCGGATTGTCAATCTTTGAAGCCACACACGGAACGGCGCCCAAGTACGCTGGACAGGACAAAGTGAATCCAGGATCAGTAATTCTTTCGGGTGAAATGATGTTTCGATATATGGGTTGGAATGAAGCCGCCGATCTGATTATTACCTCCCTCGATAAAACTATCGGACAAAAACGAGTCACATACGACTTTGAGCGCCAAATGGAAGGAGCTACACTATTGAAGTGCAGCGAATTTGGGAGCGCCATGGTCGAAAATATGTAATCCACGGCGAAAGAATTCGTTACCTAGGAGCATGTCGCCGAAAAGCGTGTCTTCCATGAGGCTCGCCGCCGAGTGTTACGCTGTCGAAGGCCGTGGTTTATCCATGGCCTTCGACGATTTGATCGAAGAGCACGTCAAAGTGTTTGACGTGCTCGCTCCATTCCAAATGTGCAGAAATACTCTTCAACGTGTTGACGGGAAGTGGCCTTTCCTCTCCTTTTAGTATGCGGGTCATTATGGAAAAGAGCTCATCGTCGTCGTCGTATAATATGGGCGCATGTAATAGCGGCGAGTGAAGCGACTCTGGAATAAGTTCAGGATAAGAAAGCCTGTTTGGCAATAGAGGATGGCAGCCACAGTAAATGGCTTCTAGCATCGATATGCCAAAAAATTCGTGAACTGATGTGGAAATCACGATATCAGCACGGTGCAGGATGCTGCTGTATTCTTTAAAATCTTCCGCATACCCATAATGCAGAATTCGCTCTGCATACCGTTCAAATGCTCTTTCGAACTCAGGAGGAAGCTCTTCGAAGTGCTCACCGGCCAGAATCAAGCGAAACTGGTGACCCGAATCGTCTAGCCTGTTCATCAATCGAAAAAAGGCGGCTGGGTTTTTGTCATATTCCCATCGCTGATTCCAGAGCACGATCGGGGGTTTCATCCCTGGACCCCAGCCATGCGCCTCATAAGATGGGGCATATTTATCGTGGCCCCGCAAATCTAATCCTAGGTGCATTACCGAGCTCTTCAATCTTATTTCTTGAGCGGTATGAAGATGCGTGTAGTCAGGAAAGAGGCGCAGTAACCGAGGTAAGGCCTCGACAAATTGGTCGTAATGAAATTGAGAATTAAATAGAATATGGTCGGCTGCCAGGCACGAAACGTAATTGATATACCCGTAGGTATGATCTCGCGTTTTCCCTTCGGGAAGTGGATAGGTTAATTGATTTTCGTGCATGTACATGACAACAGGCACGCCTTGCAATTCTCCCCTGGTTAACGCCAAAAATGCAGGTAAATTGACCATGCTGGAGGCAAAAATAAGGTCTGGTTTCCCCCCTTTTGCACACAATTCTTGAACTTTAAGCGCCATCGTGACAGCACCACCATGCATTCGCCATTTCCAAAACCGAGCAGACATCGTTACGATATCGACTTCATGTTTGGTATGAGAGACAAGGCCGTCTAAAAATGCCCGATGGGATCCACCGTACCATGGTTCTAAGGCTAATATTCGCATGTTTTTATGCTAGTCTCTCTCTGAGCTCTGCTTCTTCCTCCTCCCCTGCTGGGCGCACTATCGAAACGCCCCTTACTTGGAGATAGTCACGAAGAGTATCGTCAAGTACCTCTTCGGCAGTCACCAACTCCTCGTCTCCTGGAGCTAATGTTATAGTTCTCGTGGCCATTTCGATCGTCACCAAGGTAGGATTGGTGTTTTTGATCAACATGCCTTTTCGCTTTCGTATGGTCATAACTGGTCGTAAAGTTTAACAAGCACACCCTAAGAGGGACAGGCCTTATTCGAGTATACAACTTTACTGTTTCATTCTCCTTTTCCAATTCCTCTGTTTGTCTATGTAAGTTCGCATTTCATCGGATTCTTATGAAAGTCGTTTCAAAGTGGCAGGCATTGTTTGACGTGTTTATACCCAACTTATGTCATCATTGCTCTATTTCATCCATTTCATCGGCTTCATCCACTACACGGGGGTATTTATGCTTAAAATGTGCAGACAGCATGAATCAGTGCATTATTCCGGACTGTGAGCTTCCCGGTTGGACCCCAAATGGTCGTCCGGTATGGGGCAAATGGTATTATCGGCAAGATTCCCCCATTCGCACACTGCATCGTATGCTCAAGTACGATAGTCGCGACGATGTGGGCTTTATTTTAGGAAATCATCCCCTTAATCTCAGCCAAGAAGTGACTTTGTGCACGGCCATGCCATCTCATCGTTCCAAGATACTTGAAAGAGGATTTCTACATACCCAACCAGTAGCTGAACACTTTGCTTTTTCTAACGGACTGGTCATGTCAAATAACATACTATTTCGCCCGGCTCTTGCTGCCTCTCAAAGCGGACTAAGTCGAGAAAAGCGAATCGAAAACACGCAAAAGGCCTTTAAAGTCAAGGTTCAGCTTGAAAACCAACACATTTTATTGATAGACGACGTAATGACCACTGGGGCCTCGCTGGATGCTGCTGCAGAGGCTCTCGAAACGGCTGGAGCCCGTGTCTCTCTTGCTGTTGCCGCGTTTCGCCGAGAGGCGTTTCTGCGGCCCTAGTTGATCTAAAAAGTGGGCGGGTCTAAGAAACGGGGTGGCTCGAGGAAGCGGGCGGCCGAGTCTATCGAAAGTCTTCCACATTAATCCGAAACTGGCAGGCTTCTGCTTCCGCTCTTTCGTTCGTTGCGACGATGACGATCTTACCTTCGTAAACGGCCCGAGTTATCACGGCGTGCACCATTTCCTCTCCGTCTGTATCCAACGTAGCCGTGGGTTCGTCTAAAATCAAGACAGGCGGATTGGATAACAACGCTGTCGCGATTCGTACCCGTTGCAACATCCCGGACGAAAACGTTCGAACTAGGTCGTCGGCCCGGTTCAACAGTTGTACTTGATCCAAGACGGCTTCGATTTTATCGTTCACATCAGATAGGCGCCGAGCCTTCGCAATAAACTCCAAGTTTTCCCTAGGTGAAAAACCGTCATATACATTCAAGTACGGGGCCACCAGTCCACACGAAAGCGGACGCATCTCAGAATCAATTTCTTTTCCCTCTACTTGAAGCACAACCTGGCCTTTCACCGGTTGCATGAGGCCGGCAAGTATTCGAACCAATGTAGATTTACCCGAGCCGTTCGCGCCTTCAATTGAGGTAGTCGTCCCACCAGAAAATTCAAGATTCATTTTTCGGAATAATAACCTTTTTCCGAATCGATGGCCTAGAGTGTGGGTAGTAATGGAGTGCATACTTGAAAATAACCCCAACACGTGCAAATCCCTAGTATTTGGATCATCAAGGACATTTTGAACAGCGATTTACCACCGTTTTTAGGAAATGTTTATGCATTTCTGAAGCATGTTTAGTAACCTATTTAACTCCTGTTATTAATTCCTACTATGAAATTCTAAAATCGAATTCTAAAATCGAATTCTGAATTCGAACCGCCTCATGTCTTCAAGAAAAGTCAGCGATGTTTTGTTGTACGGCCACGATGCGACGGAGCGCATCGTGGCCGTACAGGCTATGACCGACCATCCTTCCAAGACGGGACATGTTCAAGTCTACCACCGCAGCGAAGAAACGCATTCTGTCCACATATCGGAAGTCCCCTTTTATCCATTTTTTTTCCTGTCAAACATTGAGCTCTTAGGCGGATTTTCGAGAACAAAATTCCAATTCCAAGCCCTCGAAGGCGACCTTCATTTTCGTTATTTGGTCGTATTTACGAATTGGAAGGAGTACTGGGCTGCCCAAAGACATGTGGACCGAAAAGCTTCAACTTCCGGCGAGTCATCCCCGTCGTATACCGTTAGTTCGCCAGGACAACAGTATTTGATGCAAAGCGGTCGGACCTGTTTTAAGGGAATGCAATTTGACGACTTGCACCGGTTGCAGCTAGATATTGAATGTATTTCAGAGCTGGACTTCCCAAATGCCGATCGACTGGAGGATCGCATCATACTGATCGCTCTATCTGACAACAAAGGTTGGAGACAGGTTTTGGGAGCTCCTGAGTGGAGCGAGGAGCGCTTGCTCCAAACCATGGTCGAAACGATTCAAGAAATCAATCCCGACGTTATCGAAGGGCATAATATTTTTCGATTCGATTTCCCGTATATCCTTCGTCGATGTGCGTTGCACGGGGTGGTTTGTGCAATCGGCCGAGATCGAAGTGAACCAAGAACGTTTGCGACTTCAACCCGCTTCGCGGAGCGTTCGTTCGATTTTACGGCGTTAGATATTGCCGGTCGTCACGTGATCGATACGTTTTTTCAAGTGATGACGTACGATGTAGTAAAAAGAGATTTGCCAGGTTATGGACTTAAGGAGGTTTCCAAATATTTTGGATTTGCCCCAGCAGATCGGACGTATATCGACGGATCCCAGATTACAGAATTGTGGAAGTCAGACCCAAGCTTGGTCATCCGCTACGCGCTCGATGATGTTATCGAAACGGAACGCCTAGCGCGCCATCTGTCAGAATCAACATTCTATCTCACCCAGATGCTTCCAATGGAGTACGGACAGGTTTCCAGGGTTGGTCCGGCTTCTAAAATTGAATCTCTGTTTGTGCGGGAATATCTACGGAAAAAACATTCACTTCCCCGGTCCGAGTGGGGAGCTCAAACCCAAGGGGGTTATACCGATATTTTTTTTACCGGAGTAACTGGGCCCATCGTGTATGCCGACGTAGAGAGCCTGTATCCATCAATCATGTTGAACTATGACATCAAGCCAAGTAGCGATAGTCTATTGCTTTTTCCGAAGCTACTCAAAAAGTTAACCGACTTACGACTGGCCGCGAAGTCCGAAATGCAGCATGCCATTTCCGGCGAACTAAAAAGTGCCTTAGACGCCCGTCAAAACTCGTACAAGGTTATTATTAACAGCTTTTATGGCTTTCTTGGGTTTTCACAGGCGCTGTTCAATGATTTTTCTGAAGCTGATCGAGTGGCCATAACAGGACAGAATCTTCTGTTGTCCATCATTCAAAAAGTGGAGGAGCGAGGAGGGAAAGTGTTGGAAGTCGATACGGATGGCGTCTTGTTCGTTCCCCCCTCCGAAGTACACGGCGAGGCGGCCGAGCTAGGTTTCATCTCGGATCTAAACCAAGAAATGCCGGAAGGTATCCGGATTGGTTTTGACGGTCGCTACAAAAAAATGCTATCGTACAAGAAAAAAAATTATGCGCTGGAGCCCTATGAAGGCGATCTGAAGCTAAAGGGGTCTTCACTCGTTTCTCGGGCAATCGAGCCATTTGGCCGGCGGTTTGTACGTAAAACAATTGGTCAACTACTCGAAAACGATATTCAAGGAATACACGAGGCCTACCTCGACACTAGAAACCACATTATCGACCACAAGTGGAACGATGTCGCAGAGTTCGCCCGAACCGAAACACTAAAAGATTCCCTCAAGAAATACCAACGCGACATCGGTGAAGGAAAACGAACTCGGAGTGCACCTTACGAATTGGCATTGGCTAGGAAGCGTACTACTTTGCAACCGATTCAAAAAGGAGATCGAGTTAGTTATTATGTTGCTGGCTCCGCCGATTCGGGCCCCGCATTCGAATCTGCGCGACTTGCGGAAGAATGGAATATTGACCGCCCCGACGAAAACACTGCGTATTATTTGAGGCGTTTTGACGATGTCTGCTCAAAATTTGAGGTGTTTTTTGAACCACACCATTTTAGGTCCATATTTTCGAAAGAAGATTTATTTGGCTTTGACCCTGCCCCCATTAAGATTAAACATCAGGATTTTCCACTACCCTCCTTCCTGACTTCAACCACATTCGAACAAGATGCAGAAGAATTTTAATCCGCTGGCTTTCCTGCTCCTGCTCTCCATTTCTGGGTGTACACCACAGGTCAACGACTGGAATGTGACGCTAGTGGAATCAGATTTTTCTATCCCAACACTGGACCTAGCCCAGGTACCCGAAATTCAGTCCGTTGTGGACCGGGAAGATGGCCAATACTTGGGCCACCCCACAACGTCTTTGCTAGATGATGGTAAAACTATCCTTGCAACGTATCCAAAAGGGCATGGGAGGGGCGAAATTGTATATAAAAAGAGTATTGATGGTGGAAAACACTGGAGTGAAAGGCTCCCTACACCTACCTCTTGGGAAACGTCTTTAGAAGTGCCAACTCAATTCCGCTTTCAGAAAAAAGATGGGACGAAGCGCATACTTTTGTTTTCTGGCCTTTACCCCATTCGCATGGCAAAAACTGACGACGATGGGAAGACGTGGACCCAATTAGAAGCTATTGGTGAATTTGGAGGGATCGTCGCCATGTCTTCGGTCATACAGCGCAAGGACGGATCTCTAGCTGCCTTTTTTCATGACGACGGGCGCTTTTTACGTTCAGGCGGAAATGCTGGTGTTTTTACTGTTTACCGCACTGTTTCGGTGGATGATGGAGACACTTGGTCAGGCCCTACGGTGGTAATCCAGCACGACACGTTAGATTTGTGCGAACCTGGGGCGGTTTGGTCCCCCAACAATTCAGAATTGGCCTTACTTCTCCGAGAAAATAGTCGAACCGCCCTATCCCAAGTCATTTTTTCGTCCGATAAATCCGAGACCTGGTCAGAACCCGTGCCGCTCCCCGTTGAGCTTACAGGAGATCGTCATACCGCAAAATATCTAAATGATGGCCGCCTGATCGTAGTGTTCCGAGACATGGCCCCTGAAAGCCCAACAAAGGGCGACTGGGTAGCCTGGGTGGGCACGTACGAGGATATTAAGAAGGGGCATCCGGGTCAATATCGAATACGAATCATGGATAACATCAATTCGTGGGACTCGACCTATCCCGGAGTTGAAGTTTTGCCAGATGGAACGGTGGTCAGCACCACGTACGGACATTGGCAAGAAGGAAGTGAACCGTACATTGTTTCCGTACGGCTTGATATGAATATGTTGGACCGATGGTTCAAAAAACTCAATTGAATGATGAATCGACTAGTTATAGGCTTATTGACGATGTGTACCCTCTTGATAGGGTGTCAAACGAAAACGCCTAACGCGCCTGACGTGCCAATCATTCCAAATCCGCTACTTGTTGAGGGCGGTATCGGAGTGTTTGTTTTTTCAGAATCAACTGCCTTTAAGACTTCATCAGATTCGCTTTTGAACGTTACGGAGCGATTTGCGACCGAATTGCGGCGCTCAACGGGCCTCGCTTTGCCTGTCTCAACTTCAGAAGGCAATATTGGCGTCTCGATTAATCAGGATTTAGGTGCAGAATCGTACTCGTTGGAGATTACTGAAGACGCAATATTGGTACAAGGAGGCGACGAAGCAGGAATATTTTATGCTTTCCAGTCGCTCAGGCAGCTGTTACCCTCGGAAATTGAAGTTGGATTTACTGTCTCCGGAGTTGTTTGGGAGGTCCCCGCCGTGACCATTCAAGACGCCCCACGGTTTCCATATCGCGGTCTACATTTAGATGTTGGAAGACATTTTTTTGACGTCACTTTTGTGAAAAAGTATATCGACACGATGTCGCGTTACAAATACAATCGCTTTCACTGGCACCTAACGGAGGACCAAGGTTGGCGAATTGAGATTAAAAAGTACCCATTGCTGACCGAAGTGGCGGCTTGGCGTAAGGAAACTATCGTTGACAAAAATTTCAACCCGTATATCGGCGATGGCATCCCGCATGGCGGATTTTATACTCAAGAACAGGTTCGCGACGTTGTTCAATATGCGGCCGATAGATTCGTCACCGTAATACCTGAAATCGAGATGCCAGGGCACTCTTCAGCTGTTCTGGCTGCGTATCCTTCGCTGGGGTGCCATCCTGGCCCGTTTACCGTCCCCACCATTTGGGGAGTTATGGATGAGATCTTATGCCCAACTGAAGAGACGTTTACCTTTTTGGAAGATGTGCTGACTGAGGTCATGGCGCTTTTCCCTAGTGAATACATTCATATTGGGGCTGACGAAGTTCCAAAAACTCGGTGGGAAAACAGCGCGGTTGCCCAAGCCGTTATCAAACGAGAAGGCCTCAAAGACGAACATGAACTCCAAAGCTGGTTTATTCGCCGAATTGAATCGTTTTTGAACAAAAACGGTCGCAGTTTAATTGGTTGGGATGAAATACTAGAAGGCGGGCTCGCGCCGAATGCGACTGTTATGTCCTGGAGGGGCATGGTTGGCGGGATTGAAGCCGCAAACCAGGGACACGACGTTATTATGACACCGACGAAGTACGCGTATTTCGACTTCTATCAAGCAGATCCAGAGCGAGAACCATTAGCTATGAATTGGGCAGGATTTACGATCCCACTCGATACCGTGTATGCTTTTGAACCCGTGCCAAAAGAACTATCCATTGAAAAGGCCAAACATATTTTGGGGGCGCAAGCAAATGTATGGACAGAGTACATATCGACCCCCGAATACGTGGAATATATGGTCTATCCCCGCGCACTGGCACTTTCTGAGGTCGTTTGGTCGGCACGTAGTCGGCGGGACATCGACAGTTTTTACAAACGCCTGGTCGGCAATTTGCCTCACCTGGAATCCTTGGGGGTCAACTATCGGATTCCAGAGCCGCGGCAACCCACCAAGACGGGAGAATTGCCACCGCAAATCAATTAGAAACCAGTGGGGGCTAACTTCAACCGGACGAACAGGTCACTAAAAGGAATCTACGAGTCGATAAGCGTCTATTACAGAGCGCTCTCCCTCCTTTCCGGCAATAGAATTTCCGTGTTCCATCCCAAGTACGCCCGTATAACCTTTCGAATGGATGTGTTTGAAGACATTCAAGAAGTTTGTTTCGCCGGTGGTTGGCTCTTTACGCCCTGGGTTGTCTCCAATCTGGAAATAGGCAATTTCATCCCAGGCCGCGTCCATATTAGGAATGAGGTTGCCTTCGCTTATTTGCTGGTGATACAAATCATCCAGAATTTTACATGATGGGCTACCCACTGCTTTACATATTTCGTAGGCCTGCGCAATTTTGACGAGAAACTGCCCTGGATGATCGCGTGGATTGAGCGGCTCCAACACCATTACAATTCCATGTGGTTCTAGAATTTCGCTTGCTCGCTTCAACGATTCAACCAAGTTTGCAGTCTGAAATCCGATGTCCAATCGAAGATCCACGTGCCCTGGTACAACCGTTGCCCAAGTGGCATTCACCCTTTTGGCGACATCAACGGAATCTTTAATAAATCCTAAAAATTCCTCCCGCAACGACACGTCTCCAGATGTCAAATTTGGCTTGTTCCAATAAATCTCGTGGGCCACAAAAACACCCATTTGAATGCCTCGACGAGCCATAGTCGCTGCCATTTCTTCCTGCACTTGGACGGACCTAGTTCGCATTCCATTGTCTTCAAAGGCGGTAAAACCTTCGTCGGCCATGAAATTTAGTTGATCAACTGGATCCTTTCCTGCGTGTACGGCAAACATGCCCAAGTGAGGGGCATAATTGAGGTTAAATGATCCTTTGGAACTCACCGTTGGGAATGTCGGACTTCCCGCCAAAGACCCTGCCCCGACAATAACGCCCGATTTAACAAAATCTCTTCGCTTCATGTTACTTTTTGACGCTTTTTTACACCACGACAGTTTCGCCAGGAATAGCAACTGGATACATGCCTTGAGCATTTGGCATCACTGGAGGATTGGCGTCCCAAGCTAGTGTTTTTGGCATAAGAGAAATAGTTGAATTCATGGCCTCATCCCACTCGATAACTTTACCGGAATAGGTACAAAGGCGACCTAGAATAGCTGTCATGGTTGCTTTAGCACCATTTTCTGCATCGGCATATTTGTATTCTCCACCCGCAATGGCAGCAAACAGTTCGTCGTGCTCCACCTGGTAGGGATTTTTATCGTTTCTGCCTTCGTGTTGATAGAGCGTATGACCACTGGAAGAAACGAGCAATCCGGGTTTTGGAGCAGTACCATTTGTGCCGTGAAATTCTTCGGTAACTCGGTTAGCTGTATTGGGCATATGACGACATTGGCTAATCATGCGACTACCATCCGCATATTCATATTCTACATAATGATGATCAAATATTTCCCCGTGGTCTGGGCCATTTCTGACTAAACGACCACCTTGTCCTTGAGCTCGGACAGGGTAGGCATTCTTAACCCAGTTCCCAACGTCAAGATTATGAATGTGCTGCTCAACAATGTGATCTCCACAGAGCCACGTAAAATAGTACCAGTTTCGCATCTGGTATTCCATTTCCGTTAGTTTCCGCCCAGCCGTGGCCTCTAATCCAGCACGGTCGCGAACCCAAACGCCACCACTATTCCAGTATACCCTCGATGTAGTGATATCGCCGATCATTCCGTTTTGAATGCGCTCAACCCATCCTCTGTATTGGTCCTGATAATGACGTTGCAAACCAACCACTACGTTTAGCTTTTTCTGTTTTGCAATTTCTGCCGTAGCCAAAACACTTCGAATTCCCGGCGCATCCGTGGCGACCGGTTTTTCCATGAAAACGTGTTTGTTTGCAGCGATGGCCGCTTCAAAATGAATAGGTCTAAATCCGGGAGGGGTTGCAATAAGGACAACATCCACCAGTGGAATGAGCTGTTTGTAGGCATCCCAGCCCACAAAACGACGCTCCTCAGGTACGTCTACACGGCCAGCAACGGAAGCTGCATGGTCTGCCTTTGGGTCCACTATTTCACTGTAACTATCCTCAAGACGGTCGCTGAAAACATCTGCCATTGCAACCAATTTAATATTCTCTTTGGTACTCAAAGCCTGGACCGTGGCCCCGGTACCCCGACCTCCACAACCAATTATTCCGATCTTAATGACGTCGTCAGACGAATAAAACGCGTTAGCAGACAATGGAAACGAGGACGCCACAACCGAACCTACAACGGCGGCGGATCCAGCTTTCATAAAGTCACGGCGGGTTTGGGAAAGTAGAGCAGATAGATCTTTCATGTTCAAATCAGATAGAAGACAAAATGGACATAACAATGGGGCTGCGAGACTCCTAATTCAGGAGCCGTTGAACCAAGCGATTATGGGAAATGTAATGGAACGAGATCTATAGTGCCAACACAGAGCGGATCATTTCCAGTTCAAATTCGAGGATGGGTCAAAAGCACTCGCCAAGGCTTGAATTGTAGAAACACAAAACGATCTGATTCGATCTACTCTCCTAAGACGAGTGTCCAGAATTCAATCTGATCTTCGGCCGACATTCCTTGTTCGGGAGCAACGAGACGAAATCCAAGAAACGGTGCATCGGTATTCCACCAAAAACTTTTGGGAATTTGAGGATCCCTTCGTTTCCAATTCAGCGTGGACTCTAACCTCGTTGCGCATCTCATGTCGGAAGCGCCGTCATAAAAAGAGCCACCCCTGACCGTCCTAGGATGTAATCTGGTTGGCAAACTCCATGGATCAATAGCCCCGTCAGTATCGAAAGAGGAATAATAGTCTGATTGATATTCATCCATAGTCCATTCGGCCGCATTGCCATGCATGTCAAAAAGTCCCCAGGGATTGGGCTCTTTTTCCCCCACATTCTGCAGTTTATCTGAGCTGTTCGCTTCATTCCACGCAAAATTTGTCAATTTAGACGCATCATCGCCAAACCCAAAAATATCATCTGACCCTGCTCTGCAGGCCGTTTCCCACTCTGCTTCTGTGGGAAGACGGAAAAATATCCCGGTTTTTTCAGTTAGCCAATGTGCGTAATGTAAAGCGCCCCACTGAGTCATGCCGACGGCAGGCTTACCCGAGCCGCCCATTCCAAATGCCGGATCCTCATACGGTGGGCTCGGACGCGATACACCATCTACGCTGTAAACCGCGCCTGGCACAGCTGTTGTGTCTGCGTCCCGATCTGGATATCGAAAAACAGCGTATTCTTCATCCGTTAGCTCTAATTGGCCAATCCAATATCCGGAAAGTGCTACGTTATGCCTTGGTCCTTCGTCGCCGGAACGGCCTTCTTCCGTTTCGGGGCTACCAACCTCGTACTTACCCGCCTGCACAAACACCATATTAAATTGAACTTGGGTTCCGGGAATATTAATGGTCCTAACATCACCATGAGCATATTTCGATGATGCCGTCAGGGCGGATTGCTTGGCAGTTAGGGGCCCGGAGCAACCAGACAGGACTATCGCCGTTTGAGTCACGCAAGCCAACATAGCAATGACTGACCAATGTGAACACGTTTCTTGCCTTTGCATACAGTATTATTGTAACGTTTTTGCTCTATCAAAGTCTGATTAGTTCGAAGATAGGAACCCTTTAAAAGACTTGTTTCAAAAAACCTGATTGCTTTGACAACTGACCTTGCCGCCCGATACGAGCGTGTTCGTCAACGAACCGTCGATCTCTGCAAACCTTTGACTATTGAAGACTTCGTTGTTCAGTCAATGAGTGATGCAAGCCCCACAAAATGGCATCTCGCTCATACCACTTGGTTTTTTGAAACGTTTGTATTGAAGGCCTTTGTGCCTGAATACCGTTCTCTAAATGACACGTATTCGTTTTTGTTTAACTCGTACTATGTTCAGGCAGGCGCGCGTTATGTTCGAGATCGAAGAGGATTGATATCGAGGCCATCTGTTCAAGAGGTGTTTGACTATCGGAACTACGTAAACAGTCACATGATGGAGTTTTTGTCCACTTCTGTGTCAAACGAAGCTGAATACGTGATAGAAGTGGGTATAAATCATGAACAACAACACCAAGAACTACTCGTCACAGACATAAAACATGTCCTCTTCGCAAACCCACTGTTTCCCAAATATGATACGAGTCCGCATCCCAAATCTGCTCTAACACCAGAGTTTAGATGGGTAGAATTTGAAGAAGGGATCACTTCGATTGGCCACGCTTCGATTGGCCACACGGCGAGTGGTTTTTCGTACGACAACGAAAGTCCAGTCCATCGGCAGTTTTTGGAGCGCTTTGCACTCGCAAACCGTCCTGTTTCCAATCGTGAAATGCTTGATTTCATCAAGGACGGAGGATATGAAAATCCTTTGCATTGGTTATCAGAGGGATGGGCGTTGTGTCAAAATGAGCATTGGAGGTACCCGTTCTATTGGATTGAAGAAGACGGGGAGTGGTTTGAATTTACGCTCTATGGAAAAATCCCATTGGATCTGAACGCGCCCGCAACACATGTTTCATATTACGAGGCAGATGCTTACGCTCGATGGGCTGGATACAGATTGCCCACAGAATTCGAATGGGAGCACGCATCTAGACGCGCGGAGCAGGAAACAGGACACTATTCCGATCGTTTCCAATTTTATCCAATATTTGAAGACTCCGAACTGCCCACCGATCTAATTCACATGTTCGGATCCTCTTGGGAATGGACAAACAGTCACTACTCTCCGTATCCGGGCTACAGGGCCGTAGAAGGTGCTCTTGGAGAATACAACGGGAAATTTATGGCCAACCAATTCGTCCTTCGTGGGGGATCTTGTGCAACGCCTTCGGATCATATTAGGAGCACCTACCGTAACTTTTTTCCTGCTAGTGCTCGTTGGCAATTTTCATCTTTTAGACTCGCCAACAGACTCTCACAATGATTTTACTTCCCACTTTGTACCTTGATTTGCATCCTGACACCAATACACTCCTAAGTGATGTCGTTGACGGTCTGTCTCAAGATCAAAAAACCCTCCCCTCGAAATACTTCTATGACAAGCGTGGATCTGCTCTATTCGACTTAATTTGTGAGCTTGACGAATACTACCCCACCCGCAGTGAATTATCGATTTTGGGCGACAATATTGATGAGATCCAACACTTCCTCGGTGAGTCTGTAATATTGGTTGAGTATGGAAGCGGAAGCAGCACAAAAACTCGCCTGCTACTAGATGCGATTCCCCAAATTGACGCATATGTCCCCATCGACATTTCTCGGGAGCACCTCCTAGATGCCGCGTCAAACATTTTGGCCATCCACCCAGAGATGAAGGTGCTCCCTGTGTGTGCAGATTATTCTCAAACTGTACATCTTGATCTTAGCCCTGATCCAGGAAGTCATATTACCGCATTTTTTCCAGGTTCTACTATTGGGAATTTCAAAACAGCATCTGCCATTGAATTCTTGAAGCGGGTTCACACTTTGGTAGGCGTGGGTGGCGGACTTCTGATTGGAGTTGATCTTGAAAAAGACAAAGGCGTAATCGAATCTGCCTACAATGATTTAAATGGTGTCACTGCGGAATTCAACAAGAACATTCTTTTGCATATCAATGACCGCATAGGATCTGCCTTCGACTTAGACACGTTTGAACACCGTGCCATATACAATTTCCAAAATCACCGTATTGAAATGTTTTTGGAGTCAACTGTGGAGCAAGTGATCACCATCAACGGGAGTGATTATTCTTTTGACCAAGGGGAGACGATTCTCACCGAGTATTCACACAAGTATACCTTGAATGGCTTCGAAGATCTTGCTACAAAAGCTGGCTTTACGGTCGACAAAGTATGGACAGATTGTAGACTGCCTTTTTTCTGTTCAATACCTAACAGCCAATTAATCGAACTGCTAGTTGACCTCATTGGTAGTTGAACACATTGGTACTTGAGCGGGCTGCTAGTTGAGCACATAGCTGAGCGGACTGCTCAATGAACTAACAGCTACTTGGCCTCGCGGCTGTTTGATAAAACAGCTAGTGTAATTCGACCAGTAGAAACCAGTTTTCCATCCTCCGTTCGAATTTCGATTTGCCAAACTTGAATCCGAGATCCTCGATGAATGGAAGTTGCCGTTCCAATAACCTCACCGGAGCGTACCGAACGTACATGATTGGCATTAACTTCTAGTCCAACGCAGTATTCGTCCGGTCCTACACACCAAGTTGCCCCAACACTTCCCATCGTCTCGATCAAGGCTGCCGAAGCCCCTCCGTGCAGCAATCCTAAAGGCTGGTGGGTTCGCGAATCCACGGGCATAGATGCCTTGATATAGTCCGGTCCAATTTCGATAAAACGAATCCCAATTCGGTCCACCATTGTCTGGGCGCTGAGCGAATTCAAGATCTCAATACTTATTTCTTTTTTCCAGATTGTGTCGGACATTGTTGAATATTGTTTATCGAAACTGGTATAAAAACACGAACAAATCGTTGCTCAGACTGACGTTTGAAATATTCTCTAAGTTTGAATTACACCCGGATTGAAGGGCGCAATATCCGGATTATGGGACGCGATTTCCATACCTCGCGAAATCCAATCGCGCGTAGTGCTTGGTTCAATAATTTCATCCACCCACAAGCGCGCAGCCGCATAATAAGGAGAGGTTTGGCTGTCGTATCTCGCTGTGATTTCAGCTAGAAGTTCATTCTCTGCTTCCTGAGATAAAACTTGACCAGCTCGAACACGTTTTGCTTTCTGAATCTGAAGAAGTGTTTTTGCGGCCTGAGCGCCGCCCATTACGGCAATTCTGGCTGTCGGCCACGCGCAGATCATCCGAGGATCAAAGGCTTTTCCGCACATTGCGTAATTGCCAGCACCATATGAGTTACCAACTATGATAGTAAATTTTGGTACCACTGAATTCGAAACGGCACTCACCATTTTGGCCCCGTCCTTAATGATTCCACCCTGCTCTGCCCTTGAGCCCACCATAAATCCGGAGACGTCCTGTATAAAAACAAGCGGAATCTTTTTTTGGTTGCAGTTCATGATAAAGCGAGCTGCTTTGTCGGCCGAATCTGAGTAGATGACACCGCCTGCCTGAAGTTCATCGGTACCTGCCTTTACACCCGCGCGCGCTTTTACAAGCTCTCTTTGGTTGGCCACGATTCCCACACTCCATCCGTCGATACGAGCGTATCCGGTTAATAGCGTCTTACCATACCCTGCTTTGTATTCGGTCCAGGAAGAGGCGTCAATTATTCGTCCCAAGACATCAAACATGTCATACGGTTCTGCCCCACTTAAAGGCATAATACCGTAGAGTTCTGAAGCATCAAACGCGGGTGATTTAGATGCTATTCGGTCAAATGCAGCCTTTGGCCGCTCGGCCATTCGAGATACCAGATCACGAATCGTAGTTAGACAGGTTGCGTCGTCTGGGAGTCTGTAATCAGTTACGCCGCTAATTTCTGAATGGGTGGCAGCACCTCCCAGCGTCTCTGAATCGACAGTTTCACCAATCGCTGCCTTGACTAAAAATGGACCGGCCAAATATATAGAACCTGTTCCATCTACGATAAGCGCTTCGTCGCTCATTATCGGAAGATATGCTCCGCCTGCGACACAGCTCCCCATCACAGCAGCAATCTGGGGGATCCCGCGACTTGATAGGATCGCATTATTTCTGAATATCCGACCGAAGTGCTCCCGGTCTGGAAAGATTTCGTCCTGCATTGGTAAGTATACCCCGGCAGAATCAACCAAATAGATAATTGGGAGGCAGTTTTCAAGCGCTATCTCCTGGGCCCGAAGATTTTTTTTGGCTGTAATAGGAAACCATGCTCCCGCCTTTACCGTGGCATCATTAGCTACTATCATGCAGAGTCGTCCACTAACGTGGCCTGTTCCCATCACCGTTCCGCCGCCTGGACAACCACCTTCTTCCTCGTACATGTCCTCTGCCACAAAGGTACCAATTTCTTGAAAGACTGAATCAGGATCAACTAGAGCAGCTATTCGCTCCCTCGGCAACATTTTGCCTCGTTTATGCTCCCGTTCTTGTCGATCTTTCCCTCCCCCTTCCTGAATTCGGGCCATCCGACTGGCGTATTCTTTCATAAGGGCGAGATACCCAGAAACCCGAGACGCATACTTAGCCTTTTCAGGATCTGCTGCGGCTCCGACAGTGCGATTTGGTTCAAACTCGTTCATGCTGTTATTGCAGGTAACCCGGTTCTAAACGCCATAATTAGCGTTTATTGACGTGCGTAATACGATACAAAAACCTTCTCACTAAAAGGTTGGTACGATAGGTTTGGTACAATATAAAAAGAGCTCGGCCTAAAAGGCCGAGCTCTAAAAATCAATCGGGGAGAATTTCTTTACAGGAATGCTGCGATTTTCATTGTAATGTCAGGTTTCGGCTCGCCGGTTTTTTCGTGTATTAGCACTACCATCTTGGGTAGGCTGCCACGAGCTTTCTTAATTTCATCTTCAGCAAATTCTTGATCGCCCCAGATAGATTTAATCTGGTCAACGACGCGAGACCAGCTGTCATTCATTGCTTGAGTAGCCATTGGGAATCTGGAATTGTCAATATCATCACTGTAGTAGACTGCAATATATACAATATTCAGCTCTATTCCGAATAATTGGCCGACAAAGCCCTTCAACCTTTCCACAAATGCGCATAAAACTTCTCTTATTCAACCTTTATTTCAATGAATGGCGGTTCTCAGGTACTCCTCAAGTGTAAACGAGTCCACTTGAACGGCATCATCCCTCAGCTCTTCGGCATATTTTATCAAATCTGACTGATCGGCGCTAATCAAACCTAATTCTACAGCGGTTTTTAACTGGGTGTTCAAATCCCCACGCGGCAATGTCTTGGCTTTAACAGCTTTCTTAACCGTTGCAGAAAAGTCTTCCGCTTTTACACTCGCAGCCATTGCTCGGTCCAATCGTCCAACTGGTCGCTCCGGAGACTCAGGGACATAAATACCATCTGTTAGACGGTCCCTATGTTCGCCCGGGGTTTGCAAGATTTGCGCTACTAGGTGCACGTCTTTGTCTCGTGGACCGGCCGATAAACGATTCATCCTCGACCATATTCCAACAGGCCCTCGCAAAAACCAGCTAATTATGGGTAGCCGTAACGACGTGAAGAGGTTATCAAACGCCACTTGCATCTGGTAAAACGCGGTATCCATGGCCCAATTGAACAATGGTAAATCCTCCTTGCGCCGACCTTCGGATTCAAATCTAACCAAAGTTGCAGATGCCAAATACATCCAAGAAAGGATGTCTGCAAATCGTCCAGTTATCATTTCTTTTCGCTTCAACGTGCCGCCCATTAATCCCAAGGACATATCCGCCATGATGCTAAACGATGCTGAGGCCCAGGCCAATTTCCTGAAATATCGAGCTGATGGTCCGCCGACCGGAGATCCCGCCAAGTGTCCGCGCGTCAAGGACAACAAAACAGAACGAAACGTATTTTGAAAAATCATCCCAATATGGCACCAAAATGCACTATCGAAGGCTTTTACGTCATTCGCGGCCAGAGCATTGATTTCTTTAAGCACCCATGGATGAGACCGAATCGCACCCTGACCGAAAATAATAAGGGTTCGGGTCAAGATATTGGCTCCTTCCACAGTAATTCCGATGGGCGTATTTATGTATGCATGCGCCAAAGCATTTCTTGGACCGCGCGAAATCGCATTTCCGCCAAGTATATCCATTCCGTCATCAATCGCCTGCCGGAAAAGTTCAGTGGCGTTATATTTCATGATGGCAGTTACTACAGCCGGTTTGGCACCTTTATTCAACGCCCCATTGGTATAACACCGGGCAGCTTCTAACAAATAAGAATAGCCGCCAATTCGCGCTAAAGGCTCTTCAATACCTTCAAAGCGACCAATTGAAAGGCCAAATTGTTTTCTTACTACCGAATGAGCCCCAGCAACACGAGCTACTTTTTTGGTACCGAACGTGCCGACAGCCGGAAGTGATATCCCTCTTCCTGCAGCCAACGATTCCATTAACATTCTCCAACCACGACCAACCCCAGCAACCCCTCCAATTACAGATTTTTCTAGATCGACAATCACATCGTGACCGTACGTCGGTCCATTATAAAATGGAATTCCTAAAGGATCGTGTCGGTGGCCATTATCTACACCCGGCTTGTCTGTTGGAATCAGAGCACAGGTTACTCCAAGGCTAGCTCCTCTTCCTAACAAATTTTCAGGATCATATAATTTAAAAGCGAGGCCCAGCACGGTAGAAATAGGCGCTAAAGTAATATATCTTTTACTCCAATTGAGCCGAATTTGGAGCCTTCCATCTTCACCTTTAAAAATTTCGCCCCTGGCTTCCATTGCCCCAGCATCTGATCCAGCGTTGGGTTCGGTAAGCGCAAAAGCAGGGATTTCCTCGTGAGATGCAAGTCGTGGGAGATAGTAGTTTTTTTGCTCTTCAGTGCCGTAGTGAATCAACAACTCAGCCGGTCCCAACGAATTTGGTACCATAACTGTAATTCCCAGCACTGCGTTAGCGGAACTCATTTTGCCCACGACAGCGCTGTTAGCAGAAGCTGAAAAACCCAAACCTCCGTATTCTTTTGGAATAATCATTCCAAAAAATCGGTGTTTTTTGAGTAATTCCCACGTTTGAGGTGATAAATCTCTCCTTTGGAACACCTCCCAATCGACGGTGGCGTCACAAACTTCTTGAGTAGGACCATCAATAAACGCTTGTTCATCGGCCGTAAGTCCAGGATAGTCTTCGGCCAATATCCGTTTGAAATCTGGGCGACCAGAAAAAAGCTCACCTTCTATCCAGGTTGTGCCGGCATCAATGGCCTCTTGTTCCGTTTTTGAGATCGTAGGTAGAAAATGTAATGCCTCCAGCATTTTCATTATGCCACTGCTGAGTACTCTGCGCACGAAGGGAAGCCCAAAAATAACAAGCACCACCGCCAAAACAATCCATAAGGCTATCCCTGCACCGCAACCATACAAAAACACAGCAGAAGCTGCGATCCACATGCGAATCCCATAACCATAAAACCCAAAATGGAGAATGGTTAAGATCAGCGCTACAATAAGCGCCCAATCGGGTATTAATTGTTCAAAAAAGCCGTAAAAAGGTACGTCCATGTTCATTTCCGATCTAATCGAGTTAACTTTTGAGGCTTCAAATCGAAGCAGCTCAGCGATACTTATAACTGAAGGTTTTCAAATATTCCTGCGGCACCCATCCCTCCTCCAATACACATCGTGCATAACCCATAGCGCACTTTGCGCCGAATCATTTCATGCAATAGAGTGGCAGTCAATTTTGCCCCGGTACAGCCTAGAGGATGTCCCAGAGCTATTGCCCCACCGTGCACATTCACGATTTCCGGGTTTAGATTCAGTTGTCGAATAACTGCCAGTGACTGGGAAGCAAAAGCTTCATTGAGCTCAATCAAGCCAATATCCGATATTTTCAATCCGGCTAGTTTCAGGGCTTTTGGAACCGCTTCAATAGGTCCAATTCCCATTAACTCCGGCGCCACACCTGCGACGGCAAAAGAAACCAAACGCGCCATTGGACGGAGTCCATACTCTTTCAATTGCGACTCCCCGACAAGGAGAGCAGCAGCAGCACCATCGGACATCTGAGACGAATTCCCAGCCGTAACCGAGCCTCCTTTTCTAAAAACAGGCCTTAAAGAGGCAAGCGCTTCTGCACTTGAGTCTCGACGAGGCCCTTCATCATGATCGAAAATAAATGTTTTTTCTTGGCGCTTTCCTGATTCAAAGTCGACACTACGAACCGTAAGAGGGACAATTTCATCGCTAAACACCCCAGAATCCACCGCATTGATTGCCTTTTGATGCGAACGCAGGGCAAATTCATCTTGATCAATCCTGGAGACCTGAAATTTTTCAGCTACATTTTCAGCCGTATTCCCCATTGATACGTAAACATTGGCATCTGTCTTGATTAGATCTGGATCCGGTTGATAATAAAATCCAGTCATTGGTACCAAACTCATAGATTCCACCCCACCTGCGACGATGGCACTGGCCATTCCTGTGGCAATAGACTGAGATGCTAGAGCAATGGTTTGTAATCCTGAAGAACAAAATCGGTTAACCGTAGCTCCCGGAACCGAGTCGGGTAGTCCGGCCTTTTGGGCAATCAGCCGTCCCATGTTCATCCCTTGGGCACCTTCTGGCATGGCACACCCTATTAGTACATCATCTATGCGATCAGCGGGAAACGAAGGGTACTTTGCCAACAAGGCCTGAATAACGTCCCCTCCCATCGCTTCTGGCCGCGTTCGGCTTAATGTGCCCTTCCCTGCTCGTCCGACCGCGCTACGAACGGCATCAACAATATATGCGTCTTTGATCTGCATGGTATTTTATTCTTAATTGCGGAGTGGACTTCCAGTTTCCAACAGGTGACGAATCCGATCTTGAGTTTTTTTCTCTCCCAACAGACTCATAAAGGTTTCTCTTTCGAGGTCCAAAATATATTCGCGCGGTACGAAGGCGTCGCCGGGTAAGTCGCCGCCGGTCATTACGAATGCAAGCCGATTGGCCAATTCAAGATCATAATCCGAAATGAATTTGCCTTGATGCATTTGAAAAGCCATTGACTCAAACGCGGCTCTCCCAGGCGCCCCAAGAACGTGTACCTCTTGCAAATCGACGGGGGGCAAGTACCCAATGTCGACCATCTGCCGAATCATTGCTGCTGCCACCGCGAATCTTCTTTCTTCTCGCATAACTATAGGAGCATGCACAGGCAAATAACCCATCTGAACCGCCTCTGCGGCACTTGAGGACACTTTTGCCATGGCAACCTGCTGAAAAGAAGCCGCAAGATGCGTCTGGATATCACTTGGACGATCAGTCCCAGATCGAACCGACGCTTGTTCCATCAGCCTCAAACAACCCGTTCCAGCTGGAATAAGTCCAACTCCCAACTCAACTAGCCCCATATACGTTTCGGCAACCGCAAGAGGAGAGCGGCATGACATGATCATCTCCGTGGCGCCTCCCAATACCCTAGCATGCCCAGCTACTACGACGGGTTTGAGACTATTTCTGACAACTTCCATCGCCATTTGGAACTGTCTGACTGCAGCATCTATCATGGCAATTTTACCTGCCATCAAGGCCACTCCGACCTCTCCAAGGTTGGCGCCAACCGAAAAATTGGTACCCGTATTGGCCACGATCAACCCTTTCAGGGAGGCGTCCCGCTCAACAGTTCGTACCGCCTTTACCAAATCAGCAACTACACCATTTCCCAGAGTATTTGCTTTCGATCTGAACTCAAGGATCGCCACATCTCGGGTTAAATATCGCAGAACGGTGTGTTCACTTTCTGAAATTATTTCAGTTTCAGACGAATAGATTGCTTCATCTTTTGATTTGGCACGCGCTTCAAAAGTCTGAGTTTCGGGGCGATACACGGAATCTAATTGATAAAACGAACCACTCTTCATTTGCCCGATCCACAAGGGCAATTCCAATTGAAGGGCCTGCATCCCGCCCACAACTTCATCAAACCCAATTGCATCCCAAATTTCGAAAGGGCCCATTTCCCATCCAAATCCCCACTTTATAGCATTGTCTACTTCTAACGGACTGTCCGATACTTCAGGAATTCGACGGGCTGCATAGGCTAATGTGCCCAGAGTTGTCCGGCGGAAGGAATCCCCGACTCGACCTTCATCCGAAAAAAGAGCCTTTAACCGGTCTCCAAGACCTCGGATTTTGCCTAAGTCTGAAACTCCAGGCAGCTGAACGGCACCAGAAGCCATATACGAGTCGGAGGCATCGTCATGAGACAGAATATCGGGGCCGACCTTCTGATAGTATCCAGACTTCGTTTTGGAGCCCAGGTGACCTGTTTTTACCAGGTTCTCAAGTTCCTTCGGTAGGGTAAATTCAGCCTGAGACTCATCATGTGGCACAGCCTCTTTCAAATTCGAGATAACTGCTTTCATCACGTCCAAACCAACTACATCCGCCGTCCGAAAGGTGGCTGATTTTGGATGTCCCACTAATACCCCAGTCAGCACATCTACTTCTTCCATTGAAAATCCATACTGACTGCGCTCCTTCATGGCGAGCATCAAGGCATAGATTCCAATTCGGTTTCCGATGAAATAAGGTGAATCTTTGGCATGAACAACCCCTTTCCCGAGGTGCACTCGTACGAATTCAGCCACTCTTTGTATGACAGAAGGATCGCTTTCAGGGCTAGCAATGATCTCACAGAGCTTTAAGTAGCGGGGAGGATTAAAAAAATGGGTCCCCAAGAATCTACTTTGAAAAGACGGGCTTCGGCCCTCAGCAATTAGTCGAATGGGAATTCCACTCGTGTTAGTAGAAATAATGGCGGTTTCAGAAACCGCGGTCTCAACCTTCTCAAAAAGGGCCGCTTTTATGTCTAACCTTTCTACGACCGCCTCAACTACCCAATCCACATTGCCTAATCGATCTATGTGATCGTCAAAATTGCCTAAACGAATCCGAGAGGCTGAGTTTGAAGAAAATAATGGATTTGGTCGCAATGAAGTCATTCTTTTAAACGCCTTCTCGACCACCTCATTTCGATTTGCTCCTGAGCCCGGAATATCTAACAATTCGACGAAAAGCCCGGCATTGGCAAAATGAGCGGCTATTTGTGCTCCCATAGTCCCTGCTCCAAGAACCGCAACCCTTTTAAATGGGTTGAAATAACTCCTATTCAACGGATCTGTCATAGTTTTTCCTCTTTGAGGTCGTCGACATTTTCATCTTGATAAATTTCTAAGATGATGTCGGAATACAATTTTTTAACTGACGCTCGTTTCACTTTTAGCGTTGGAGTTAAAAGTTCATTTTCAACAGTCAGTTCGCCTGGAATAATGCGAAACCGCTTAATAGTTGACCAGTGAGGAACGTCTTGGTTACAGCGGGCGACCAACTTCCCCACGGCGCCGATCACCAACTCATTGGAAACTAGAACATTGAAGTCCGCATCGGACGGAATACGCAACGATTTGGCAAGCAATCGAAGATGTTCTGGATTAGGGAAGATCAAGGCCGAGGCAAACTTGTGCCCTTCTCCGATAACGACCGCTTGATCAATTAGCGGCTCTATCGCCAATGCGTTTTCCAGAGGCTGCGGCGTCACATATTTGCCGGTCGAAAGTTTGAACAGGTCCTTTTTCCGATCTGTGATCGTTAAATAGCCGTCTTCGCTAAGTTGACCGATGTCTCCCGTGTGAAACCAGCCATCTTTGTCGATCACCTCTTTTGTTTTTTGCTCATCTCGAAAATACCCAGCCATGATGTGTGGTCCACGAGTAATGATCTCACCATCTTCCGCAATTTTCAACTCAACAAATTCAAGAGGTTGCCCCACCGTCCCAAGTCGATTTGCGTTGGGTCGGTTGAACGTGATTACTGGACTGGTTTCAGTAAGACCATAACCTTGCAATATGGCAATTCCAGCCTGCTCAAACACGCTTGCTATTTCTGCATTCAGAGCTGCGCCACCACTAATCACAAAACGAATATGTCCCCCAAGAATGGCTCTCCATTTTTTAAAGACTAGCTGATCTGCAGTCTTGTGAAATAATCCTTTTTTAGTTTTCCCAGAAGATTGAGCTCTAGAAAGGCCCCATTTTGCTATTTTCCCTCCAACACCACTCATGGCGCCCGTCCGCGCGATAATTCGGGCGTATACTTTCTCCAAAATACGCGGCACTGTTGGTAGTATTGTGGGCTTCACAAAGGCCAAGTCCTCGACTAATCGATCTGGATGTGAAAAATAGATACTGGTTCCGTGCGCCAGCGCACCATAATACAGGGTTCGCGCAAACACGTGCGTGAGAGGAAGAAAGGACAACATAATCTCTCCGCCGGCCCCCGACCGATATCCATCCATTCCAGCATAGGCCATCAACGCATTTGAGCTAATATTTTCATGCGTGAGCATTACGCCTTTTGGGGCCCCGGTCGTTCCACTCGTGTAGATTATAGTTGCCAGATCACTAGGGTCCAGTTTATCACACAAATCTCGACCCAATTCCGCATTTTGCCCCAATTTCGCTTTTCCCAAACCGCAGACGTCATCAAAAGTAAATTGTTGAATCGAATTTGGAAGCAATTCGGCGTCGCGTTTAGCATCGGAATCCAAAACTATCACCCTGCGAACGGATGAGTCTTCACCTAATGCTGTCTTCAATTCTTCTAATTTCGTGCTATCTGACGTTATAATGGCATGTGCGTCGGCATGATCCAATACATAACGAATGGTTTCCGGAGAGTTAGTCAAATATATTGGCACATCAACTAATCCGGCGATTAGACAGGCCATATCCGAAAGACAGAAATAGACATCACTTTCTAGATACAGTGCTACACGGTCCCCAGGTTGCAGTCCAATCTGCAATAGACCGAGCGCAAATTCCTCCGATAAATCAATAAATTGATCTGTAGAAAAAGACTTCCAAGATCCTTTTTCCCAACCAATAAATGCCGAATCATTGGGAAATACTGCTCGAGTATGAAAAATCAAGGATGGAAGCGTTCGGCCTAGCCAAGACTCCCTTCCAACATTTTTAGCAATATTGATTCGATCAACCAAAATTATACCTCCACAGACTTTGGATTGACAAGAAGGGAACGAATGATCTGACTGCATGATGCGCGGATCAACGTATCCTCAGAAAATCGCTTATCTACTCGTTCTGAACTTAACAATGTGACCCCTCCGTGCAGCTGTGCCCAAGCCATATTTGCACTAAGCACGGGATCAGTTGATTCGAATTTGCCACCGATAACTCCGTCCGTGATTGCCGAAGCCATCATTTCCAAGTTTCGTCGAGCTTTTCTGTATTTCTCGGCGGGATACCGAGTTATGTATTCTGGATGTAGCACATACATGATTTCGTAGTACTCAGGCCGATCCAGACCGAATCTGATATATGCCACGCACATATCCCGAAGCCGCTCGAGAGGATCTTTACTTTTTTCGTTGGCCGCTTTTAGTTCTTCATAGAGCAAATCGACCCCTTCGTCTATCAACGCGTGAACTAACTCATCTTTATTTCCATAATACAAGTAAATACTTGTCGCGCTGTATCCAATTTTATTTGCGATTTTGCGCATGGATAGCTGAGCATATCCAACGGTTGTAAGGAGTTGACGAGCCGTGTCTAGAATAATACGTTGTAGACCGGAATCAGGATCTCTTGACATAACGGTGCCGTAAAGCGACGGATTAGCAAAATGATTAACACCGTTAAGTTAGTTGATCGTATTAACTCCCGCAAGTGCTTGGCGTCTCATCATAAGTAATAAAAGACTAATAGCCCAAAATACCAAGGGGTGCGACAAAGTCGCGTTGGTTCATGTATCGCGGGTACGGTAATTGGACACCTCCAATACTGAATTAGTTTGCACGGAAAACAAAGAATTGAGTTACACAAAAAGGCCGTACATTTGGATGTAACCTCAAATTTCTATTGATGCCCATTTTATCCTGTCTGACGTGCACAATTTTCAAATGATTTACCGGATTTGCCTCGCACTAACCTGCTGCGTACTTGTATCGAGTTGCGCACAAGAAAAACCGGCCAATGGAATAAGCGTGTTAAATGTGTCATGGCAAAAACTAGACACAGAAAAGGCCGGAATGCCCACCGCCATCCAAGTTTGGGAAGGAGAAGATGAAAATATGCCACTCAAGGCCTGGTTCGTGAAAGTAGATCTGTCTGCTCCGGAAATCGATATTGAAGTGTTGTCCTCCAATGATACCGACGGGAGGCAGTCTGCGACAGATTTTGCTCTACAGTCGGGTGCTTGCGTGATTGTAAACGGAGGCTACTTCAAAGTTGAAAAAGACGTGTACTCTCACATTGGACTCTTGAAAGCTGATGGAAGCCTTGTCCATTCTGCTACACCCGGCATCATTAAGGATGAAATCAGGTATCCAGTCCGGCGATCCGCGATTGGTTTTGATGAAAATAATAAACCAGCAATTGGCTGGGTTTCTTCCAAGGCAGACTCCGTTTTTATCTGGGATAGCCCAGTCGCCAATACACTGGGTACTCCAGGTGCAATTGGTTCATCCGAAAACTCACGCTATTGGCCGATCCTCGACGCAGTTGAAGCAGGGCCCGCCCTGGTGGTAGATGGACAGGTCGCAATTTCGGTAAACGAAGAAGTTTTCTTTGGAACGACGATTCCGGATGTTCATCCGCGAACAGCTGCTGGCATCGATGAAGATGGAAAACTATTGTTAATGGTAGTTGATGGCAGGCAACGAAATAGTCGGGGTGTCTCTTTGGGTGAATTGGCGAGCCTAATGAAGGCCATAGGATCAGTTTCGGCAATTAACCTTGACGGAGGGGGCTCATCTACGCTAGTTGTTAAGAACGAATTGTTAAATCTGCCCACCGGCGGCACATTTCAACGAGAAATTGTATCAGCCATTGGCATCCATTGTTTAAACGAAGCCAAATAGTTGAAAATTAGCGGATCAGGTTCGGGAAGTTATTGATCTTCACCAGGTTCCAATTGCGACAATTGGTGTTTACGGAAATCGCTTGGTATGAGGAGTACTTCCTAATGAACTGTTTTTTACGGTAACCACCGGCGAAAAGCGACGGTCATTGATTAAAAAAGCAACGAGAACCGCAACAGAAGCGGGTGGAACAATGGCTAAAAGAATAAAAAGCCCCGATTTTTTCCAAAGATCCATGCTTCGCATAACCGTACCAGTTAATGCCAGCAACCACGTTAAAGCGATTAAACAGAGCGATATGGCAACAATAAATGCGCCAACCCCTCCAAATGTTGTGTAGATATCTTTTAGCATTTGATCGTATCCGTCATTTATGGCTGTACGAGCCTAGCCGTCTACGGATGCATAAACCGTGTTAAGGATCTGATAAGAACGAAGAAGGCCGCGGGTGATAGATGATCATAAATCACTTATCACCCGCGGCCTTACGTATATCGGACAAGAATAGCGTTACACAAATGCTGACACAAAATCAGCCAGGCAACCTATCTCGTCAAGGAGTCACCACGGTAGCATTGGCGCCATCGCCACTAATTGCTGCTTGTAGTTCGTCCAACTCTGTCTGAGACCCAACCACGATATCTTTAAACTGACGTTGTCCCGTTCCTGCTGGAATGAGCGCCCCAACGATAACG
Source organism: uncultured Bacteroidota bacterium (assembly GCA_937876355.1). Lineage (GTDB taxonomy): Bacteria > Bacteroidota > Rhodothermia > Rhodothermales > UBA10348 > UBA10348. The sequence continues at coordinate 43,380 of CALFHN010000142.1, forward strand.
TTTTCCTTGAGTCCGTAGAGTGGATCCATTTTGCCTGCAATCGCTGCTTCTGTAAGCACCTTCGTCGTTTCCTGGAAGGATGCGGCCGAAATGAAGGAGTCAGTAGCAAGAGCTGCTTGAGTGATACCTAACAACACCGGTTCGGCAACCGCTGGTTGGGCATCACGGACAGATGCTTCCCGCTTATCTTGACGCTTCATGTCAGAATTCACTTCGCGCAAACGTCTACGATCTATCACTTCCCCAATCCCAAGATCGGAATCTCCTGGATCGGTGACTACAAATTTGTCGTAGAGATTGTCGTTCATTTCTTCCAAAACGAAACGATCTACGTCATTGTCCTCTAGCAAGTTGGTATCACCAGCGTCTAGAACACGGACTTTTTGCATCATCTGGCGAACAATACACTCAATGTGCTTGTCGTTGATCGTAACACCCTGCAATCGATAAACTTCCTGGATTTCATTGACCAAGTATTCCTGCACAGCACGAGGGCCCATAATGGCCAATATGTCATGTGGGGCAACTTGACCATCGGAAAGAGGCACACCCGCTCTAACAAAGTCATTCTCGTGAACAAGAAGGTGCTTTGTGAGCGAAACTAGATACGTTTTAGATTCCGTACCATCGCGGCTCGTTACAATAACTTCCTGTGATCCACGTTTACGACCACCAAATGTTACGACACCATCGATCTCGCTAACTTTAGCCGGATCGCTGGGTGTTCTTGCTTCAAACAATTCAGTAACACGTGGTAGACCACCTGTGATATCTCGGGTTTTGGCAGATTGACGAGGGATCTTAACCAGAATTCGTCCAGCTTGAACCTTCGATTTAGCATCCACCTGAATACGCGCCCGGATTGGTAGCGGATATTCACGTTCAGTCCCATCTTTTCCCTTAATAAGGATGGCCGGAGTCATTGAGCGCTCACGCGTATCGATGACGACCTTCTCTTTGTACCCAGTCTGTTCATCAGACTCTTCACGGAAAGTCACACCTTCAATAATATCTTGGTAACTAACGGTACCGGCAAATTCCGACATAATGACGGAGTTGTACGGATCCCAAGCAGCCAATACACTACCCTTCTCGACCATGTCTCCTTCTTTGATCAGCACTTCAGCGCCGTAAGGAATGAGGTGAGAAATAAGTTGGCGATTTCCATCGGAGGCGTCAACAATTTTGATCTCACCTTGACGTGAAAGAACCACGTCTTTGGAGTCATCGCCGGATTCAAATTCTACTGTACGCAGATTTTCGAAAACTACCTTACCCGAAAACTTCGTCTGAACAGTACTTTCAGCAGAAATACGGCTCGCCGTTCCCCCGATGTGGAAGGTACGAAGCGTTAACTGTGTTCCTGGTTCACCGACGGACTGCGCTGCAATTACACCGACAGCTTCACCAGCTTCAACCATGCGGTTTGAACCTAGGTTACGTCCATAACATAATGCACATGCACCGCGGCGCGATTCGCATGTAAGAACAGAGCGAATTTCGACTTCTTCGATAGAGGTCTCCGCAATTGAACGAGCCTTTTCTTCGTCGATCATCTCATTGGCAATTACCAATGTATCGCCAGTAAGCGGATCCTTGACATCGTGAACCGAGACACGTCCCAGTATTCGGTCTGCCAACGGTTCAACGATATCCTCGTTGTCTTTTAGAGCTGAAATCCGAATTCCTCGAAGTGATCCACAGTCCGATTCCTTAATGGTTACGTCCTGAGCCACGTCCACAAGACGACGGGTCAAATATCCAGCATCTGCCGTTTTCAAAGCCGTATCAGCTAGACCTTTACGGGCCCCATGCGTTGAAATAAAGTATTCGAGAACCGTCAAACCTTCCTTAAAGTTGGAAATAATCGGGTTTTCAATAATCTCGCCAGCACTACCAACTAAACTTTTCTGTGGTTTAGCCATCAAACCGCGCATACCACCTAGCTGCCTGATCTGCTCTTTCGAACCACGAGCACCGGAATCGGCCATCATATAAATGGCGTTAAATCCGTCGCGGTCTTTCTTGAGCGTATCAAAAAGAACTTCAGAAACTTGGTTGTTAATACGCGTCCAAATGTCAATAACTTGGTTGTATCGCTCATTCTCCGTGATAAAACCCATCGCGTAGTTTCCGCGAGCTTTTTCAACTTCAACCGTTGCTTCTTCAATCAAACGAATTTTTTCGTCCGGAATAACAATGTCGGCAATAGAGAATGTTAGGCCAGCCGTCGTTGCGTTTTCGAATCCGAGATTCTTCATGTCGTCCAAAAACGCTGCCGTAGCAGGGAATCCTGTCGATTTCAGAACGCGAGCAATGATTCCTCGGAGGTTCTTTTTAGTCAGGACCTCGTTTATAAATCCAACCCCAGCAGGCACAACCTCATTAAATAGGATGCGGCCCATGGTTGTATCCATGGCAGAACCATCGTCCAAACGAACCATTACCTTGGCGTGCAAATGCACAACGCCCTGGTCGAAAGCCTGACGAGCTTCAACCATTGAAGCAAAACGCATTCCTTCGCCGCGCATTCCAGAATTGGATTTGGTCATGTAGTACAGACCAAGAACCATGTCCTGCGTCGGAACCGTCACCGGACCACCATGCGCAGGGCTAAGAATGTTGTGACTTGCAAGCATTAATAACTGTGCTTCAAGCGCTGCATCGTGCGAAAGAGGCACGTGAACGGCCATCTGGTCACCGTCAAAGTCAGCATTAAAAGCTGTACAAACCAACGGGTGAAGGCGAATAGCCTTTCCTTCGATGAGTACAGGTTGAAATGCCTGAATTCCAAGACGGTGAAGCGTAGGCGCACGGTTTAGCATTACCGGACGACCCTGGATTACTTTTTCCAGAATGTCCCAAACATCACTCGTTCTGCGATCTACAACTTTTTTAGCGCTTTTAACCGTTTTAACGATTCCGCGCTCAATAAGCTTTCGAATTACAAACGGTTTGAATAGCTCAACGGCCATCTGTTTCGGAATTCCGCATTGGTGAAGCTTAAGCTCTGGACCAACCACAATTACCGAACGACCTGAGTAGTCAACACGTTTTCCAAGAAGGTTTTGACGGAAACGACCTTGTTTCCCCTTGAGCATGTCTGAAAGAGATTTCAGTGCCCTGTTGGAGTCGGAACGTACCGCGTTTGCTTTTCTACTGTTGTCGAAAAGCGAGTCAACAGCTTCCTGAAGCATGCGTTTTTCATTACGCAAAATCACTTCAGGTGCCTTGATGTCGATCAATCGTTTCAACCGGTTGTTCCGGATGATAACGCGACGATATAGATCATTAAGGTCCGACGTAGCAAAACGGCCACCCTCTAGAGGGACCAATGGGCGCAATTCCGGTGGGATAACTGGAATTACGCGCATTACCATCCACTCAGGACGGTTTTCGATGCGACGATTAGCTTCGCGGAATGCCTCAACGATGGAAAGTCGCTTCAGAGCCTCTCCTTTACGCTGCTGGCTAGTCTCCGTTTTGATCTGGAAACGCAATTCTTGTGCTAAACTGACGAGGTCAGAACGTTTTAGCAATTCTTCAAGAGCAGCGCCACCAATCATGGCAACGAATTTTTCAGGATCATCATCTTCGAGGCGATTATTGTCCTCGCGAATCTGATACAACACATTGAAGTATTCATCTTCAGAAAGAAGCTGATTTTCCTCAACACCCAAGGCGGCAGCGCTACCTGGGTTTACTACGACATAGTTTTCGTAGTAGATAATTTTTTCAAGATCCTTCGACCGGATACCTAAAAGGTGACCGATTTTATTTGGAAGGGTTTTGAAATACCAGATGTGAACAACTGGGACGCTCAACGTGATGTGGCCCATCCGTTCACGACGGACTGACTTTTGAGTTACCTCAACGCCACATCGATCACAGATGATGCCCTTGTAGCGAATACGTTTGTATTTACCACAATGGCACTCCCAGTCCTTTACAGGACCAAAGATCTTCTCGCAGAAGAGTCCTTCTTTCTCTGGCTTGAACGAACGGTAGTTGATCGTTTCTGGCTTTAGAACTTCTCCATAGGAGCGCTCCAGAATGGCTTCAGGCGAAGCCAAGCTGACAGTAATGCTACTGAAGTTCTTTTTTATCTTCTGAGGTTTTCCGTACGGCATATCGGATATGGTCTTTTAAAATCCGTTGGGGACAGGTGAAACGAGGCTTTTAGTCTAGACTGACTTCAAGACCCAATCCCTGCAATTCGCGAACGAGGACGTTGAAGGACTCGGGAGTACCCGGTTCCGGCATGTTTTCGCCCTTTACGATGGCTTCGTAGGCCTTTGATCGGCCTTGAACGTCGTCCGATTTGTAGGTAAGCATCTCTTGGAGGACGTTTGAAGCGCCGTAAGCATACAATGCCCAGACCTCCATCTCTCCTAAACGCTGACCACCAAATTGGGCTTTCCCACCCAGCGGCTGCTGAGTAATCAAGCTGTAAGGTCCGATCGAACGTGCATGAAGTTTGTCGTCCACAAGGTGACTCAACTTCAACATGTAAACGTAGCCTACTGTCGTATGCTGATCGAACGGAATTCCCGTTCTACCATCATATAACTGCGTTCTACCGTCTACAGGAAGCCCAGCTTTGAGCATCGTTGCCTCGACATCCGCAACGGTAGCACCGTCAAAGATGGGAGTTGCAAACGTGGTTCCAAGCTTTTTGCCAGCCCACCCGAGAAGGGTTTCGTAAATCTGACCAAGGTTCATGCGCGAAGGCACGCCCAGCGGGTTCAAAACGATATCGACAGGTGTTCCATCTTCAAGAAACGGCATGTCTTCTTGAGGAACGACCTTGGCGATAACCCCTTTGTTACCGTGACGACCAGCCATCTTATCTCCTACTGAGATCTTACGCTTTTTAGCGACATACACCTTCGCGAGCTGAACAATTCCCGGAGGAAGTTCATCGCCCATCTGCACCTGGTGTTTGTCTCTCTTGGCGACGCCTTGAATGTGGCGATTTTGCCTTTCGTAGTTACGAATAAGCTTCTTGACGTTACCATCAAGGTCCTCGTTGCCCGTGAAGGCGACCCGTGGATCCAATTTCAAAGGATCCAGTGCCTCAATCGATTTGATATCAATTTTGGCTCCGGCACTAACAAGGACATTACCTTCGCGATCGACAAAATCTTTCGCTTTTTGGCCTGACAATAAGGCTGCTAGTTTGCTCCAGAACTTGTTGTTCAGGTCGCGCATTGACAGTTCTAGATCTTTTTCGATTTCGGCGAGACGCTTGTTCTCTTCCTTTTTCGATGCTGGATCCAGCTTACGTCGGCTAAATAATTGAGTATTGATAACTACTCCCTTCATCCCCGGAGGCGCTTTTAGAGACGCATCTTTGACATCTCCTGCTTTGTCCCCAAAAATGGCACGAAGTAGCTTTTCTTCTGGAGTTGGATCCGTTTCTCCCTTAGGAGTGATCTTACCGACAATAATGTCACCGGCTTTGACTTCGGCGCCAACGCGAATAATTCCGCGTTCGTCAAGGTCTTTAGTGGCCTCTTCAGAAACGTTTGGAATTTCTCGGGTTAATTCTTCTTCACCGCGCTTCGTATCACGTACTTGAAGGTCAAAAGCTTCAATGTGAATGGAAGTATATACGTCGTCAGCTACGAGGCGCTCGCTAATAACGATAGCGTCCTCAAAGTTGTAACCACGCCAAGGCATAAATGCCACAAGGACGTTTTTACCTAATGCTAACTCGCCTTTGTCGGTCGAAAAACCATCTGTTAGAACAGTATCTAGTTTAACTCGGTCTCCCACATTGACAATGGGGGTCTGGTTAACACAGGTGTCCTGGTTGGTCCGACGGAATTTCGTTAGGAAATAGGTTTTGAGAGGCTCATCAAATGATAAACCTTCTTCCTCTTCCGACCGGTCGTATCGAATGACAATTTTAGCGGCATCAACATATTCCACAACTCCGTCACCTTCTGCGACAACAACAGCTCGAGAGTCGCGGGCTACGCGTCCTTCCAGGCCTGTTCCACATAAAGGAGCTTCAGCACGAAGCAGAGGCACTGCCTGGCGCTGCATGTTCGAGCCCATGAGTGCCCGGTTGGCATCATCATGTTCAAGAAACGGAATCAAAGAAGCAGATGGAGACACAATCTGGTTAGGAGAAACGTCCATAAACTGGACTTCGTCCGGCCCCACGATCGGGAAATCACCCTGAAAACGACATCTAACAGTTTTGTTAACGAAGTCGCCTTTATCGTCGATTGGCGCGTTTGCCTGAGCAATCATCGCCGTTTCTTCCTGTTGAGCAGAAAGAAATTCGATGGTTTTGCTAACTCGTCCTTTCTTAACTACACGATATGGTGTTTCAATGAATCCATATTCATTAACACGAGCGTGTACACAAAGTGAGGAAATCAGACCAATATTCGGCCCCTCTGGGGTTTCAATTGGGCAAAGGCGTCCATAGTGTGTGTAGTGAACGTCGCGAACCTCAAAGCCCGCACGCTCACGCGTCAAACCACCTGGTCCAAGTGCAGACATACGACGTTTGTGCGTCAATTCTGCCAAGGGGTTAGTTTGGTCCATGAACTGGCTTAGCTGATTCGTACCAAAAAACGTGTTAATCACGCTTGATACCGTACGAGCATTCACCAAGTCCTGGGGAGTAAATTTATCTGCATCACGCAGATTCATTCTTTCTTTAATGGTACGAGCCATTCGGGCCAGACCTAGAGAGAATTGAGATGCTAACTGCTCTCCAACGGAACGGACACGACGGTTACCCAAATGGTCAATGTCGTCCACGCTGCTTTTGCCATTCTGCAAGCTAATAAGCTCTTTAATGATGGCAATAATGTCGCCACGCGACATGGTAAGTAGCTTAGGATCTTCTTTCGTGCGAAGGCGAGCGTTAATACGGTAACGTCCCACTTCGCCCAAATCATATCGTTTTTCGCTGAAGAAAAGGCGCTCTAAAACTCCGCGAGCCGTCTCTTGATCGGGTGCTTCAGTCCCACGAAGCTGCATATATAGATATTCAAGCGCTTCTTTTTCAGAATGCGTTGGATCCCGCTTCAGCGTATTTAGAAGCGTTACTTTATCGTAGTTTTCATCTTCTGATTCTTCCCGGATGAGGTGAATCTGAGAAATTTCAACTTCTTTGAGTTTGTCGTAATCATCTTCTTCCAACTCATGCTGTGCTGGAAGGATCACTTCACGCTCAATCCGCTCTTCAATAACTTCGCCAGTGTCTTCGTCCACAATCTCTGTGGTACGTTCTACTGAAATACTAGCTGCCAGCGTACGTCCGACAAGTTTCTTGAATGCAGCTTTGCCTTTTACTGAAACGGAATCGGCAAGGTCAAAAAGTTTGACAATGTCTTCGTTGGAGGAAAAACCAAGTGCTCTAAGAAGCGTCGTAACTGGTAATTTCTTTTTACGGTCGATGTACGCCCACATCATGTTTCCAACATCCGTCGAAAACTCAATCCAGGATCCCCGAAACGGAATAACGCGAGCCGAAAAAAGCTCTGTACCGTTAGGATGGACACTTTGACCGAAAAATACACCAGGACTTCGATGTAGCTGGGAAACTACAACACGTTCCGCCCCATTTATCACGAACGTTCCACGCTCGGTCATAAAGGGAAGATTTCCTAGGTATACTTCCTGTTCAATGGCCTCTTCTGCTTCATCTTCATCCTCATCTTCCTTACTAGAAAGACGAAGCTTGGCTTTAAGTGGCACTGAGAACGAAAGTCCCTGTGCAATGCACTCTTCTACCGAATGCTTTGGAGCATCGAGACTGAAGTGGATAAACTCGAGCGTATATCGTTCGCGACTATCTTGAATAGGGAAATGTTCATTGAACACCCCCTGCAATCCGATATTTTCCCTTTCTTCAGCAGGGATATGATCTTGAATGAAGTCATGAAATGACTTCAATTGAACGTCCAGAAAATCTGGATAATCTCGGATAGTCTTGATGCGCGCAAACGATGAGCGCACGGCTGGACTCTTGACGTTGGGCATAGTCTGGTCGTTACCGTTAAGGAATATGGAAGGTCGTTAAAGACCTGAATAATGATCCTGCCTGAAAAATGATCAGGCCAAATCTTGATCCATTCTGAGACGCCGAAAGCCGGCCCTGAAAACAGGGCCGGCCGGATCTATCGGCTAATGTCGTCTACTGACGGCATGGTAAAACTCTTATTTGAGCTCTACTTCTGCTCCAGCGGCTTCAAGCTGAGCCTTCAACGCTTCTGCTTCACTTTTAGATGCTGCTTCTTTCACAGTTGAAGGTGCTCCGTCTACCATGTCTTTGGCTTCTTTGAGACCCAAACCTGTAATTGCGCGAACTTCTTTAATGACGTTGATCTTCTTTTCGCCAGCGGCTTTGAGGATCACATCAAATTCAGTCTGCTCTTCAACTTCTTCAGCTGCAGCTGAGGCAGGACCTGCCGCTGCTGCTGCGGCTGCAGCAGGCTTAATGCCATAGTCGTTTTCAAGGACCTGAGCAAGTTCGTTTGCTTCTTTGATCGTTAGACCAACAAGCTGTTCAGCTATTGCTTTAATATCTGCCATTTGTTTTACCGTTTTCCTGCAGCTTTCAACGCCAGTAGCTCGGCTGCCTATTAAGGGGATGAAATCCGTTTCCGGAATTCCGTTTGAACACCGCGTTCAAACGTGAAAAATTGCTGATTAAGCTTTCGCTGTTTCTGCAATCGTTTTGATGGCTCCCACGAGGTTGCCACCCTGAGCCTGCACGGCCCCAATCACATTTTGGATCGGAGATTGCAGCAATGAGATGATCTGACCGATGAGTTCGTCCTTTGACTTGAGGCTCGCAAGAACCGCAAGTGCATCAGCATGATAGACTGCGCCTTCAATGTGCGCGCCTTTCAATGAAGGGATTTCCGTCTTTTTATCGGCTAGATATTTTTTGATCACACGACCAGGTGCCGACGGCTCTTCAGCAAAAGCAACAGCGGTCGGGCCGTGAAGGTGATCAAATAATTCGTCGTATCCACCAATGCGCTCCATTGCAAGGCGCAGCATGGTGTTTTTGATAACTTTGTATTCTACACCAGCCGCACGGAACGCACCACGCAATTCAGTGGCTTGTTCTACAGTTAAACCCGTGTAGTTCGTCAAATAGATGGTCGGCGTCTGTTCTAGCTTTTCAACAAGCTGATCTACGGTCGCCGCCTTCTGTGTTTTGGTCATTGCCATGTTTGTGACTCTGCTTTTATCGTTTCAGCTTTTATCAGTTCAGAAGGGACACTTATCGGAGTGAGCTGAGCACTTCACTTCTATCCATTGAGATTCCTGGTCCCATGGTCGTAGAAATGGTGATCGAACGCACATAAGTGCCTTTGGCGGCTGCAGGGCGCAGACGCAAGATTTCTCTCAAAAAGGCTTCAGTATTTTCTTTCAGTTGTTCTGCAGAAAACGATGCCTTTCCAATTGCGGTATGCAAGATTCCGGCCTTATCAACACGAAAATCAATTTTACCTGCTTTAACTTCCGCAATAGCAGAAGCAACATCCATTGTGACCGTACCACTCTTTGGATTCGGCATAAGGCCACGGGGACCTAAGACGCGACCCAATCGACCAACGACGGCCATTACATCTGGAGTGGCGATCACAACGTCGAAATCAGTCCAACCTTGTTTCTGAATTTTGTCAGCAAGATCGTCCAAGCCAACGTGGTCGGCCCCTGCATCACGAGCTTCCTGTTGCTTGCCTTCGCTAGCAAGAACAAGAACGCGTATTTCTTTACCGGTTCCGTGTGGCAGTGCCACCGTTCCGCGTACCATTTGGTCTGCGTGGCGGGGATCAACACCCAAACGAACGTCGATGTCGACTGACTCGTCAAATTTCGCTAGAACGGTCTTCTTCAGAAGATCGCAGGCAGCACCTACGTCAATTGGTCCCTCAGCAGAACCGATCAACTCAAAGGCGGCACGATAGCGTTTTCCTTTATTGGCCATGATTGAAACATTCTATGCGGTACAATCGCCTGATACTAATGATCAAGCTCCCGCAGGTTGTAGAGAGAAAAGTCGAAACAGAATGCAATAGCATTCTATTCAGACCATCCTTCATTATGCAGCGGGAGCACCTTTCACTTTGATCCCCATGGAACGTGCTGTTCCAGCGATCATGCGTGCAGCCTGATCTAGATCAAATGCGTTGAGGTCTTCCATTTTCTGTTCCGCGATATCGCGGCATTGAGCCCAGGTCACGGAACCAACGTTTTCACGAAGTGGGTCGGCGGCTCCTGATTTTATCTTCGCTACTGCTTTCAACAGTACCGCAGCAGGGGGGCTCTTGACGATGAATGTAAACGACTTATCAGCATACACAGTGATTACTACTGGAAGGATAAGCCCCATTCTATCTGAAGTAGCTGCATTAAAAGCTTTGCAGAACTCCATTATGTTGACGCCTTTCTGACCAAGTGCAGGACCAATAGGTGGTGCAGGGTTTGCCTGACCAGCCTTGACCTGTAGCTTGATATAAGCATCGATCTTCTTTGCCATAATTAGTTGCGGTACAAACGCCGACTAAAGTCGGCTCCCGCCATCGTTTAAATTGCTAAAAGCGCTAGCCGATTAGTAACAGCTTATCTATTCCCAGGTTCCCTGCCTAATATCATCCTAGATGAAATTGCTGTAAAGGGAGGCGGGTAGTTTTACTCTTCGTGTTCAACCTGTAAATAGTCGAGCTCAAGGGGTGTCTTCCGTCCAAAAATGGAGACCATAACCCGAACCTTCATTTTATCGGGATATACTTCGTCGACCAATCCGCTGAAATTATTGAATGGGCCGTCAACAACTTTTACCGCATCACCTTCACGGAACGGAATTTCAGGTTGTTCCCCTTTTTCGCGAGCTTCGTCAATCTTGCCTAGAATTCGATTTACTTCTTCAGGACGCAACGCCGTAGGTTCGTCCCCGGTCGTCAAAAATCCCACGACCGATTGAATCCCTGAAATAACGTGCTTTAATTCCTTGTCGAGAATAGCGTGCAATAAAATGTAACCCGGGAAGAAGTTTTTCTCCCTCGTGCGTTTTTTACCGCCCCTCATTTCAAAGACCGTTTCAGTAGGAATCATTATCTGGGGGAGCTTGTCGATCATGTCGAGTCTCTCAAGTTCCTGCTCCAGATGTTCCTTTACCTTTTTCTCATGGCCAGAAAACGTCCGAAGAACGTACCATTTTCTGGTTGATTTGGTCTTTGCAGTCTCCATTAGCACCTCTTTGGTAACAAAAGTCGATTAGCGAACTTAGCCGTAAATAACTTCTAGTACGGTACTGATAATTTGGTCCGTACTAAAAATAAATAGCGAAATCACTACGGTCGCTACAATGGTGACAATCGTGTGGTTGATGAGTTCCTTTTGCGAAGGCCATGTGACCTTACGCATTTCCTTACCAACTTCTTCGAGGTAGTTGCCGATATTTGCCATAACAATCCTTTTAAGTATTAGCCTTGATCTATCTAGAATCGACTGAGTGTCTTTTACTAGCAGGTAGTCATCAGGCCATTCAAACAATGACACCTTGCTTTTTCCAGGTTTCACTCGCAAGAGTAATCCACCTAGATCCAGCGTGCCGTGTGCACGGGCGGTAGGACTCGAACCTACAGCCTGCGGTTTTGGAGACCGCTGCTCTGCCAATTGAGCTACGCCCGTAAGCAAGGTCTGCCCGAAAACTTTAGTCTTCACAAACTTTAAGTCTTCAAAAATCATGTTGCCTTAAAAAAGCCTAAGCTCTCTGAGGCCCCAAGGTTTCTGGCAATCCTGCAATTCTAACTCCGCCATTCACGGGCCAGCCCTTATTTTGTTCTGAAAGATTCAGAACGAAACAAAACAATTGCTGTTAGTCGAGAATTTTAGAGACGACGCCGGCTCCAACCGTACGTCCACCTTCACGGATAGCAAAACGAAGGCCTTGCTCCATAGCAATAGGCTGAATCA
>CALFHN010000143.1 GCA_937876355.1 uncultured Bacteroidota bacterium
ACTAAGCGTGTCATGCTCAGGACGTTTGGAACGGTCCAAAAACGGCCGAGATCAGACCAAGATTTGTCAGGCTGGAGAGTCATTATAAATGCTAAATGAAAGGAAATTCACTCTCATACGCCGCAATTGGAATCACGTTCACGACCAGACACAATACGCTGCGCAGCCCACATTGATACGGTGACCGATTGGGCCAATCGAACGTGTTTTGGTTTCGATCCGGACATCCATCGGAAACAACCTTCGGGCCCGTCGTTTCAATCCGCATGGCAACAACTGATATAGCCTTCGTTATTTCTGGAGACCTCCATCGGAATATTCGCGCCCTCAAGCAAATCAGGTCGCTTTCCGAAGGAGGTTATTCCGTAAAAGTATTCCATTTGGGTGGAAACGCTGTAAAAACTGGCTTACCTGATTCGGTGTCTGAAGAAATTGTTTCGGTATCGCCGGGCCAAGGCCCTCGCTTTTTTCACCGACTTCACCGATCTTTTTTGCACGCTCTTTCTGGGCAATCCTTTCGGTTATTCCATGCTTCCGACTTGTATGTATTGTCCGCTTGCGCCAGCGCTGCCGCTCGATTTGAAACCCTGTATTCTTTCGATTCGAGAGAACTTTACGCTCACGTTGTTTCCACTGTGCGTCGTCCTTGGGTTCGGTGGTATTGGTCTCGCTTAGAACATTCCCTTTTGAAGGGTTCTGCATGCATTTTCACGGTGAGTGATAGTATTGCCGACCATCTGTCCCATCGATATCATATCAATCGCCCTATCGTTGTACATAATGTGCCGGAAACCGGTGTGCATGTGCATATTGATGAACAAAATGGGTCGGCCGAGTTCGGCGATGAACACAAACTTCTCGATGAACACAATCGTCGTCAAACGTTGAGCGTATTACTTGAAAATCGCGGAATTCCAACCGGGCTTCCCACTCTCGTGCACCTGGGCCAGATGAAGCCCGATCGAGGATGTGAGCGGCTAATCGAGGCCATGACGTTGGTTCACGATGCTCAGTTAATTTTTTTGGGGTACGGGCCCCTTCAACAGCATCTCGAACAGATGACGGCTTTAAAAAACGTTCAGAACCGAGTTCACTTTGTCCCACCCGTAGGCCCGAGAGAGGTTAACATTGCCCTGGAAGGTGCAACGATTGGGGTAACAATGCTTGAGGATACGTGTCTTAACCACAGGTACGCTCTACCAAATAAACTTTTTGATTACATCAATGCTGGACTTCCCATCTTAAGTTCAAATTTGCAAGAGGTGTCTCGCGTTGTAAACGTTCACCACTTAGGAAAAACGGCCGATCCCTCTGATTTTCGTACGATTGCATCAGCCATAAACGAGATGATTTGTTCGGCTGATTTACCCACATGGTCAAAAAACGCTTCCATTGCATCAGAAACTTTTTCATGGGAAAACGCTTCTCAACGCTTTATGCTTGAAATTAACAGGGTACTTTCTCAGTCCCTCTCATCCTGATGAACGGAATGCAGCAGCACTATTCTCGCCCTCTACTTTTTCTTGCATTAACGGTATTCTTGTTCAATTCCCGTTTTTTGTACGGTCAGGTATCCACTGAACTGGCTCCTCAAATCGAATGGCCTGGTTTTAATGAAGCATTCGCATCTGCGAAAGACAGCAAAAAAATTGTCTTGATAGACGTGTGGTCGTCGACCTGCGGCTGGTGTAAAAAACAACAAACTGAAGTGTATACCCAGCCTGATCTTCAAAAATTTCTATTCGACAAGTTTGAAATAGGAAGATTGAATCTTGATATTACAGACGACACGCTATCATTCAGAGGATATACGCTCAGTTCTCAAATGTTAGCTGGCGGACTCGGCGCCACTGGAACGCCAACCACCGTATTTATGGAAGCCGATGGGGCGTATATAACTCGCCTCCAGGGATTTCATGCGTTTGAAGACTTCTACGATGTGCTCAGATTTATTGGCACAGAGTCGTTTCGGGATATGTCCTTCGAAGAATTTATGGCCTCTGAAAAAAAATAGCCTCCTTCCCTACTTGTTGATCAGCCTGGAACTAGTCCTGCTGAGGACGATCGTGTGCGAATAGCGACTTCACTTTGTACGAAGACTCCCTCGTGGATCCTGTTGGTTTGAATCCGTTTTCTGAAAGATCCAATTCTTTTTGAATGGGAATGAAGGATTCGGGTTGAGATTTTGGAAGATTGGACTCTAGCGAAGTCCATGTTGGATTGTCTACAACGGTATCATTTTCAACTAATGGCATAGCAGAATCAGTCAAACGGCAACGCGCTTGTAACTCGTACTTCCACAGAGCGGCACTTTGAATGATCATATCCAGCTCATCTCCATCGTAAAGCCCTAATACGATCAGGTCCGATGACCACCGTACTTCTTGAATCTGGGAAAGCATTATCGTTCGTTTGTAAAAGAGTCCCTTCAAGAAAATTCGGTCCGGCATCAATTTCGCTGTTCCGAACAATACCCGACGAAATTCGAGGTCAAACTTCGATTGTAGAACGACCACGTTTTCAATTTTTGTGTTCTTTGCCATCTAGTTTTGAACGACTCCGGTTTCTAATAAGGAAACGGCCATGTTAGAGTATACATCTGGTCGTCTATGTCGCATAAAGAGCGTTCTGGCAGGGGAAGCATCCACCTTTTCAAAATCTAAATCGGCATATAAAATTGAATCGATTGCCGCAGGAGCCTGAGCAATGATTTGACCCATTGGATCCGTAATGAATGATTCTCCTGCGAACGTCAACACATCTTCCTTCCCAACCCTGTTCGACAAAGCCATAAAATATCCGTTCTGAAACGATCCAGCTTGAAGCTCTGCTTCAAAAACTCCTTTTGGCCACTCACCTGCTGCGCCAGCTTGAGGAATTACCACAAGTTGTGCATCTTGAAGGGTTAAAGCCCTTAAATATTCGGGATAGTGACGATCATAACAAATACAAACACCGATCCGGCCATAGGCCGTATCGTAGACAGGGGCCCCTGAATCTCCTGGATCATAATAATCCTGCTCGAAAAAGGAATCGTATTGGGTAATATGCATCATGCGGGTGGTCCCCAAAAGAGACCCGTCCGCGTCAATTACTGGCGACGAATCGTAGGCTTTGGAACCATCTTTCTCAAACAAGTTCAGGACGATGACCACCTTATGCGCTGCAGCTAAATCACAAAACACATTCGTGGTGGGTCCGGGGATAGGCTCAGAATTTTCCATCCGATTCCCTTTCAACGGAAGCTGAGGGAAGAACCACGTAAAGGCTAACTCAGGAAATACAATTATCTGAGCACCATTCTTTATTGCTTCCTTGGCATGCTCTAGACCTTTTTTAAGGTTTGCAGCTTGATCTTTTGACGCAGACTGCTGGATTAAAGCTATTCGGGGCATTCAGTATTACTCGTAGGAAGAGGTCATCGAATCGGCTTGAACGCCGCTTGTTCCCTTAAGATCAATTTGTAGTTGGAACGGTAGTTGTCGGGCCAAATGCCCCCGCCGCGAGTGTTACTGCAAATAACACGGCCAATAAGACTGCACTTACTTTAATCGCTCCACGAAGCCCAGAGTTATTTTTGTTTTTATTCACGACTGCTTCCTCCCTAACAAGCTGAGCATAGGTAGAGTCAGTGAGTTGATGCACAAATGGAGCTTCCACATTCCCAGCCATTTGCCCTGCTAATTGCTCGAGCCAATAAAGACCAATTAAATTGTCCGACGATTTCGGGTTTCCATTTATGCGTTGAAACGTGCCCTTTACCTGAACAAACACGGCCTCATTGCTGGCTTGAGCATTGACCGAAACCTTCATCAATAAATTTTCCAGATCTTGAGCCGGCTTAAGGCTATCTGCCAGTGCCTGTTGTACGGTCAGGATACTGACATAGTCTGTCTGAATCAGTCCGAGGCGATCGTTGGCCAATGTGATCGAAAAATTACTGGCGATAAGAGACGATAAAGCATGGTCTACAATGGTTTCTCGATCTTTCATCGACGTAAATGCCACTGTTTCGACGAGACTTCGACTTGGCGCCGGGCTTGAAGCATAACGTGCCTGCGTGCAGCCGGCCAAAACCAAGCTGAACGACAGTACAGATGCTACCAAAATCGTATTTCGTCTACTTCTCACTATATCCATGTTTTCGAAAAAGTGTCCCCTTTGATGATCGGCCTCCGCATGATTCACTTAAACCAAAACGAGGACAAGGATCACCATTTGAAACGCGTCGCGAAACCCCTCGCGAAACGCGGAATCTTACTTGTGCTAGTCAACGCCAGCCGTCACAAATCGGTCCTTACCGGCTAGGTCCTTCATAACAGTAACGTTCGAATATCCGTACGCTTCAAAAATACTTCTCACCTGCCTACCATATTCGGCATGGATTTCCACTGCTACCATTCCACTAGAAGTGAGCCTCGCCTTCGATATTGCAGCAATCCTTTTGTAGAAAATTAGTGGGTCTTCTCCTGCAAATAGAGCTATGTGGGGCTCAAAGCCGATCACTTCGCGCTGAATATGCAGTTTTTCAACTAACGGCACATACGGAGGATTAGATATCACCAATTCAAAAGGTCCAACAGGTGTGCCATCTGAAAACACATCCACTCGTTCAAAATTCACTTCAACCTCCAATGTGGCAGCGTTCATCTTCGCCACTTCCAAAGCAGCTGATGAAACGTCAATTGCCGTGACCCGGCTTCGCGAAATTTCTAGAGCCAACGTAACAGCGATGCATCCGGAACCGGTTCCGATATCGAGAATGTTAGGACTAGACGTCCTGCCTAGCTTCAAAATGGCCCATTCAACCAGCTGCTCCGTTTCCGGCCGGGGGATGAGCACGTCGGATGTCACCTGAAATTCTCGACCGTAAAAAGCGCCCGTTCCAAGTATATATTGAACCGGCTCTCCTAACAAACGACGCTTTAGAAAAGCGGAAAAAATCACCTGCCAATCGTGAGGCAGGGGTGCCATTGTCCCCGTTATTCGTTGAATTCGAGTGGTTTGTGTCGCGGCTTCGAGCAGCCATTCCAATTCCCGTTTGTTAACCTCAACAGCCTCATTCTTGCATTGAAGCAAGGCATCATCCAGAACATTTTGGAAAGGGGAGGTGTGATAAAAAGACATTTACTGAAGGAGGTCCAAGTGATTTGTTAGGGATGCAGAAACGCGAATCTAAAGTACGGTTTTAGGACTCACTTCATCTACTTCCTTGCCTAAGCACCGTATATTTGCAGACTTGAACACCAACATTTGGTCGCGATTGGCCCTAGGTGCCCAATATTCCATCCTTAGTATTTTTAGAACGTTTCATTTATGACTACCCGCGAACAACTCCGTGAAATCAGCCGCAATTTATGGTGGAGTTGGCATCCAGAAGCGCTCTCTCTTTTTAAACGACTCAATCGAGACGCATTCAAAGCATCGGGCAACAACCCGATTGTGGCCTTAAATCTGGCCAAAGCAGATGTGCTTAGCGATGCTCAGGTTCAAGCCGAAGTAGACACCGTATATCGTCAGTTTCGGGACTATATGGAGTCCGAAGGAGGGCAGGAAAATGCTCCTAAAACTGCCTATTTTTGCATGGAGTATGGGCTCCACGAAAGCCTACCATTGTATTCGGGTGGGTTGGGAATCTTAGCAGGGGACCACACAAAAGCAGCAAGTGACGTCGGGTTACCCCTTACAGCGGTAGGCCTTTTTCTACGAGACGGCTATTTTCGCCAGTATTTTGATAAAAGCGGAGATCAACATGATGATTATCCGGCTATTGACTCTACGCAGCACGCCGTGGAATTGGCTACCGATTCTGAAGGCAGAACAATTACGGTAACCGTACATGTAGGCCATCGCCCGGTACATCTAAGAGCTTGGAAAATCTGTGTTGGGAAAACCAAGTTGTACTTGCTGGACACCGATTTTGCCGAGAACTCTTTCGATATTCGATTTCTGACACGTCGCCTGTATCAAGGAGATCGTAGTATCCGTGTACAACAGGAAATTATTCTGGGAATTGGCGGCATTCGTCTGCTTCGCGCGCTAGGTGAATCGTTTGACGTTCACCATATGAACGAAGGACATTGCGCGTTCTTAACGTTGGAATTGCTTCGGGAACGCCTAGCACGGGGCGAATCCAAGTATGAGGCCGAAAAAGCGGTGGCACAAGAATGTGTCTTTACCACCCACACGCCGGTTATTGCTGGTCACGACCGGTTCGAAGCAGGTCTTCTCAATTATTCCATGCAGGCCTTTCGGGAGTCTCTCCATCTTTCCGAGTACGATTTTTTATCCTATGGCCGTGTACATCCGAACGACGCCAATGAAGAGTTTACGATGACTGTTCTGGGACTGAAAATGTCTAGAAAGGCCAACGGCGTTTCAAAACTTCATGGGTTGGTAGCCCGCCATCAGTGGAACCACTTGTATCCTGACTTGGCGCCAGAAGACGTACCTATTTCTCATATCACCAATGGCATTCACCTTCCGACCTGGGCCGCACCAGCTTCTCGTTCATTTCTGAACGTGCATCTTGGATCGTGGGAAAAAGATCGGGAAAAACAGGTCACGTGGGATCGGCTTGCTCAGGTTTCGGACCGATCGATTTGGGAATACCGAACTAGGCTCAGGGCGGGCCTAATTTCGTTCGTAAATGATCATATTCGAACCCAAACGATGTCCCAGGATGCACGATTAGACCGCGAAGCCTTGACCATAGGTTTCGCTCGCCGATTTGCGACCTACAAGCGTGCCCCTCTTTTGTTTAGCGACCTCGATAGGATTACACGCCTGTTTGAAAACGCCAACCAACCTATCCAAATTATATATGCTGGAAAAGCCCATCCTCAGGATGAAGGTGGAAAAGCCTTTATTCAGCAGATTTTTGAGCTTTCTCACCGTCCTGAGTTCAACGGGAGACTTATTTTCCTCGAAAACTACAATATGGAAGTTGGTCGCAAATTGATTTCAGGGTGTGACGTGTGGCTCAACAATCCTCGTCGTCCCATGGAAGCAAGCGGCACTAGCGGTCAAAAAGTTGCCATTCACGGAGGGCTTAACTTGTCCATCCCCGACGGGTGGTGGCCAGAAGGATACGATGGCACGAACGGTTGGTCTATTGGCGACAATGCATCTCACGAATATGAAGACCCTGCTGTACAGGACCCCAGGGATGCCATTCTTTTATACGAGAAGCTTGAAAAGGAAGTCATTCCACTTTTTTACGATAGAAATGGATCTGGGCGACCAGAAAAATGGATCCAAATGGTACGGTCAGCAATGACGGGACTTACGTATTCGTTTAGTGCTCATCGAATGATTAAAGATTATATCCGACAGGTATACACGGCCCCAAAAACCGATTAGGCCGCTAAGCCTTGACGCGAGCTCCAGAAGCGGAATTCATCCACTAGCTGATCGAACGAATCTAGTGCAAACAGTTTTGGCTGGAGATGCCAGACTTCGTATTCCTGCTCGATAACATTCTCGAGTGAAAAAGGCACAACCTCTACTTTATCCGAGAGCGCGTGAACGACTTCGTTTTTAGACGACATGATGCCAGCGCCAAAAACTCTGAGCCCCTCGGTTTGGCGAATCAAACCAAATTCAATTGTAAACCAATGCAGGCGCTCTAGACACGTTCGTTGGTGCCCAACAGCATGCAGGGCTGATTCTCCAAAAAGATGATAAAAATCTGCGATTGCAGGCTCAGTTAGCATAGGCATATGCCCAAATATGTCATGGAAACAGTCAGGAGCAGGTGTATAGTCTAGTTCGTCCTTTTCCCGAACATAATCCGTTGACGGAAAGACACGCTGAGCAATTAGTTCAAAAAATTCCTTTTCGTGCAGTAGCCCTGGGATTCGAGCAATTTTCCATCCAGTCGCAGATTCCAACGCCCCGCTCAATTCCGCCAAACCTGGAATACCTTGGTCAGTCAATCCAAGCAGGCGGACACCGTCTAAAAATGCTTGGCCTGCGCGACCAGGCAACAGGCTCATTTGTCGATTCAGAAGAAATCCCCAGTTTTCATTGTGTTCATCCGAATAGACTGGCTTGACAATCTCACTTCCCATAGGCGGAATGCCTTTTAGATAATGAGGTGAACACCGTGGATCGTTTCCTTCTATTGCCGCTTTTTCGTAGGCGGAAAGAGGTTCATTTGGGTTGGCTGGAATATCTTTCATACTGCTCAACTTAACACCGTTATTACCATCTTGCAAAGGCCTCTTAGGGCAGAAAACGTTATCCCTTAGATTCTTCATTCAATTGAGACCGAATCCAGACCAAGACAACCAAAAACACAACTGCAACTGTTCCGCCAAAAAACAGTGGTTGTCGTGCAAAATCTAGTGGACCTCCCGTAACAACGCGTATCAATCCTGTCGCAATTGAAAAAAGAAATCCCATCAGAAGGGACACTGAAACCATTGCCACCCAAGACCCAAATATACGACTATCAGTGTCTTTCATAACCTAATTCCTCTATTTCCCGCAGGCCGATTCCATGATTACATCACCAATCCTGCTATCAAGAACGCGACAACTGTAAACCCGGCCAGTGTCAGCGTATAGGGCAACTGAGTGTTAATATGATCCACATGATCACTGGCAGCTGACATACTTGCGATGAGCGATGTGTCCGAAAGAGGCGATGCGTGGTCCCCAAATACGCCTCCTGCAAGAACAGCTCCAAGCATTAAAGGCATTGAAATACCCAATCCTTCCGCCAGCGGTAGTGCAATCGGAATTAAAATGGCAAAACCGGTCCACGATGAGCCCAACGTGAATGAGACAAAACTTCCAACGAGGAAAATGATCGCGGGAAGCCACCACGTGGGCCATCCCGTTCCTACAACTCCAATAATGTAGGGCCCCATTTCAAGCGCCCTAGAAACCTGGCCTAGAGCAAAGGCCAGCGCAACCAGAACGACCATTCCGATTAACCCCCCAGAGCCCTTTAAAACCAAAGCCATCGACTCTCTGGGATTCATCAACGCCTTCCCATCCTTTCCGGAACCGGGAAGTGCATACATGATCATGGCAATTCCGACCGCTGCAATCACAGCCCATAAGACAGATGTCGAACCACTTCCCTGCATTATGGCACCATTCCCAGTAACGTACAATCCGAAAAATATTGTAGAAACCATGACTGCAATCGGAATAATAAGGTGCCGTGCTTTATAGCTAGAGTCCACTACAGGCTCCAATTCAACTATTTCTGCAGCTACGAGGGGAGTCCCTCCTGGGCGAATAAGCTGCCCTGTGGTTTCGGCACGAATTTCGGCAGTCTTCATGCTACCGTACCGCCATCCCGTAATGGCCAACAGCAGGGAAAAAAGAATAGCAAAAATGGCGTAAAAATTAAACAGCAATGCGGTGGCTAAAAGGCTTACTGCACCGTCTGTAATGCCTTGTGCCGCAAGTAATCCTAGCACCATGGCACCCCATCCGTTCAGTGGTATACTCATACACACCGCTGCGCTTGTCGAATCGCAATAGAAGGCCAGTTTTTCGCGCGGAATGTTCAGTCGATCGAAAAGGGGACGACTGATGGCTCCTACGATCAAACAGGTGATAGACGACTCAACAAAAATCACCATCCCAATCGCCCAGGCGAGTAATTCGGCCCCGCGGCGTGTCTGGCCCCATCCTTTTCCTGAAGCCCAATTAATAAAACCCAGGACACCGCCTGAAGCTTGAACTAAAGCAATAAGTCCCCCGACAAGCAAGCTAAATAATAGTATGCGTGTATTTCCGGGATCTTCGAAAACCGCGACTAATTGATCGATTAACTCCCGAAGTCCTAAGATTGGATTTCCGCCCATTATAATGGTGGTGCCCAGCCACAATCCTGCCAACAAAGACAGATAGACCTCTTTGGTCCAAAGCGCCAATCCAATTGCCAATATTGGTGGAAGTAATACGATCCAATCCATGATGCGTCGACGGTTAATTAAATTGAAAACGTAATCTACGAGAATAGAAGTTGCTGCGTCTACTCAAATTACATCGCACCCTTAAAGCCGAGCGCGCGTATTACCTGTGTAGTATTCTATCGTCTTGCTTAATTTCGCTCTTCAAAGACTGTTTTTGCCCGTCTGATTAGTACCAAAATGAACCAAAAAAAAGACCATTTGAAAAATTCGGTTGAAAATGCAACCCGATTTACGCGGTCCGTATTTGATAATATCACCGGGAGCGAACTACCGACAGAATTACGAAGAGATCTAAAAGAATCGTACCAATTTTTTCTTGATGATACAGAAAGAGACCATCTGGCAGAATTGGGACGCATCAAAAAGAGCTTTTTTGCTATTTGGTACCTGTCCAAGAACCTAATTCTAAAATTGACCCCCGTACGAAGAATTATCGTTCTTATCGGTTCTGTGGTCGCATTTGGAGGAATGCCTGATGAGACCGACGAAGTTCTTTTTGGCTTTCTACTAGTCCTTTTCGTGTTGGGATTGGAGCTCAAAGACAAACTTACCGCCCATGGTGAATTGGAAGCCGGTAGAGCCGTCCAACTCGCAATTATGCCTGACACGACTCCAGTATTGAACGGCTGGGAAATTTGGATGTATTCAAAACCGGCTAATGAAGTGGGGGGAGATCTAATTGACCATATGTCTTTGACTGAAACCACCCTTGCGCTAACGCTTGGAGATATCGCCGGAAAGGGTCTCCCGGCAGCGCTCATGGCTGCAAAAATTCAAGCCACGCTTCGAGCCATTGCGCCAGACTACCCTGATTTGTCCGCGAGGGGAGAGCGACTAAATTCAATCGTAATTCGAGATGGCATGCCTCAAAAATTTGCCTCTATGATCCATTTGCAATTGGCTGCCAATGAAGGAGAAGTGTCAGTAATAAATGCAGGACATCACCCCCCTATACAAGTTCAAAAAGATCAGATTTCAGAGTGGGGTAAAGGCGGCCCGGCCATCGGACTAAGCAAGAGCTCTACCTATCCATTGGAGACGCGATCATTGGAATTAAACGATTTGCTTGTCCTTTATTCGGATGGAATCACTGAAGCACGAAATGAAATGGGCCGATTTTACTCTGAAGAAAGATTTAAAGATCTTCTTCAATACACACATGGAATGGACGCAGTGGCTTTGGGAACTCGCATTTTGCGCTCGGTTGAGGACTTTGTGCAAAATGCTCGGCAGAGCGACGACGTTTCTATGATTGTAATCAGGCGAGTCGGAAAGTTGGGCATCAATTCTTTGCCCTCGATATCCGGAAAACACCAGGTGTAATAAAAAATGGCTATGCAAAGGCAACTTATCAGTTCGAATAGTCCTTGGGAATCAAAAGTTGGATATTCCCGAGCTGTGCGGGTCGGTAATTGGGTGTCCGTTTCAGGTACAACTGCTACCAATTCGAATGGAGAAATTGGTGCTGTTGGAGATCCCTACGGCCAAACCATTCAAGTTCTTAGAAATATTCAGTCTGCCTTGGAGAACGCGGGAACGTCAATGCATGCAGTTATTCGTACCCGGATGTACGTCACAGACATCTCAATGTGGGAAGAAGTTGGCCGAGCCCACGGTGAGTTTTTTAACGAAATACGGCCTGCGTCTACTATGGTAGAGGTTTCTGGGTTAATTCACCCTCATATGCTGGTTGAAATTGAAGCAGACGCCATGGTATTGGATTCACAGTAGGGTCGAATTCACAGTAGGGTCGAATTCACAGTACGGGTCGAATTCACAGTACAGGTCGAATTCACATAGAACCAAAAACTTCGTGCGGCATTACTGTTGATCGATATGGCGTTCGCTCCTATATTCACACTTTCCTAGTCTTCCCAGTTCGCTACCACTGTATTAAAAGCATGGCCGAAAAGAAAACCTATCACTTTGACGAACAGTCGTGCTCATTCGTCGAAGTACAAAAGTCGCATAAGCGATTGATAGTGCATTTTAGTTTAGCTGCCATTTTTGCTGTGGTTTTGGCCTCCGTCTTTACTTGGGGATTGGATACCGTCGTAAAATCGCCTGAAGAACTTGCACTTCTTGTAGAAAATCAAACTCTTCAGCGACAGCTTCGCTCAGTGGACAAACGAATTGACACGGCATCGGAAGAATTAGCGCGTCTTCAAAACTTGGATCAAGAATTTTACCGGACGCTGTTAAATGCCAACGAGACCTCCTCAGATGTTTTGCAGGTCGGTGTGGGCGGTAGCAACCCGTATCCAGAGTTCAGTCGTTTCAGCACCTCTACGTCGACTATTTTGACGAGAACCGCATTAAAAATTGATAAACTCGAGCGTCAAATTTTATTCCAGAACGAAAGCTATCGAGAATTGGCCGCCTTGACTGAAGCTCACAAGGTTCAATTCGAAGAAATGCCTGCCATTTTGCCAGTTAATGGAGCCATCACCTCTGGATATGGCTCGCGTTTCCACCCCGTACTTAAAATTACTCGGCAACATCCAGGTATCGACCTTCACGCCTCTGTGGGAACCCCCATTTATGCTACCGGAAACGGTGTCATACAAACGGCGACGTCCGGTGGAGGCCTCGGCCGCTATATCAAAATTGAGCATTCTACTGCTGAATACGTTACCGTTTATGCGCACTTATCCAAGTTTGCACCAAATATCCGCACAGGAAAAACTGTAAAACGAGGCGACCTCATCGGGTATAGTGGTAACACCGGACTAACACAATCGCCACATTTACATTATGAAATCAGAGATCTCCAAGGGCGATCATTAAACCCTTTGCTTTTCTTAGCTCCCTCTATGACTCCTTCAGCATACGAGAAGTTGGTAAGGGAAGCTGAAAACACGACTTTGCTTTTCGACTAAAACTTCACCCTGTCGGCTAAGAACTGATGTCGCACTTTAAGTACTCGCTTTGAAACGATTTTTACATGCGAGGTACTAATTGACGTACTCTCCCTTGCTATTCTGAGGCGGACTTCCTATTGTCCTCCCAACGGTCATTCTGAACAGTTTTCGCTAATCGATGTATTGGACTCTAGAACTTGCTACACACCTTGAAGATGCCCCTTGGCCTGCTACCAGGCTGGAGCTAATTGATTACGCCGATCGTACCGGCGCACCGTCAGAAGTGGTTGCCAATCTCGAAGCCATGGAAGATGATGGCGAGCCGTACGAAAGCATTGAAGAAGTATGGCCAGACTTTCCAACTCAAGACGACGACTTCTATTTCGAGGAGGACTAGTGTCTCGTTGGGCTGTAGGTGTCTTGGCATGTACGCTTATTGGCTTATCAATTGCATGGTTCCCTTCTACAGCACTTGGGCAAGATGTCTCTCAATTAGACAGCTTGCTCATTACTAATGTCTCGTTTTTCGGCGAAACGTTTTTTCCAAAAGATCAACTGTCCCTTTATGTTCAAACACGCGGAAACCGGCGTTTGGCAGGGATTCCAGG